>CAZQMI010000027.1:0-24571 GCA_964594475.1 uncultured Thermoplasmatales archaeon | reverse complement strand
AAATGGGGGAGGAAGAAAATAGAATTTTTATTACTGGTGCATTAACTATTGATGTGATTGCTAAGACTAAATTGAAATCAAAAAAGGAAATTTTTAACGAGTTGGAATTGGATGAAGAAAAAACAACTTTTCTAGTTATCCACCATCCAATCACCACTTTAAACGACAGGGGATTCAATCAATTTAAGGAATTAGTGGAAGCAATATTGGAATTAAAAAAGCAAACCGTCCTTATTTTTCCTAATTGTGATGCAGGCGGAAAAAAATTCATTAATTATATTGAACAAATTGTTGATAAATCTCACTTGAAAATTTTCAAAAATCTTAATCATGTTGATTATTTGAGTTTATTGAAATCAGTTGACCTTCTTATTGGCAATTCAAGTAGTGGAATTATCGAAGCACCCTCGTTCAAAATACCGGTGATAAATATTGGAAAAAGACAAACAGGACGACAACGTTCAATAAATATAATTGACGTCAATCCAATTAAGGCTGAAATTATTAAATCAATTCATTTCGCTTTAAATGATAAAGAATTTCGTGATAATGTCAGGAGATGTAATAACGTATTTGGAGATGGTAATGCAAGTGAGAAAATTGTAAAGATATTGAAGGAAATTAGTATAAATGAAGAATTAATTCAAAAACAAATTACTTATTGATAAAAAATGTTGAGATAATGGTAAAAAGATTTATCGATTGGAAATATCCTGAATTTGATAGGTTTGGGAACACCAAATGGAATTGGATGTGTCAGCATCATGAGCATCTCAAACTAAGTAAATATGTGGATATTGGTGCCTTCACGTATATTAATGCAAAATACGGGGTTGAAATCGGAAAAAACGTGCAGATTGGATCTCATTGTTCGATTTATAGTATTTCAACTATTGATAATAAGAAAGGGAAAGTAATCATAAAGGATAATGCTTGTATAGGAACGCATAGTACTATCATGCCTGGAGTAATTATTGGAAAGAATGCAGTGATTGGAGCATATAGTTTTGTTAATAAAGATATTTCAGACGGTATGAAAGTGTATGGAATCCCCGTAAGAAAAATTGAAAAAGGGAAAAATGAGTGAGATAGAAATTATGCAATCAATTTTTTAAATGATTGAGCAATTCTTTTTGTAATGAGTTTTAAAATACCTCTCTTCAAAACGCATTGGGATCAATCTGATATCAACTCGATTTCAGAAGTGATAAAAAGAGGGACGTATTGGGCAACTGGACCTGAAATTATTGAATTTGAACAGAAAATAGCCGATAGTGTTAGAAGAAAGTTTGCTGTTAGTTTTAATTCAGGGACCTCTGCGCTTCATGCAGTATTATTGGCTTATAAAATTACTTCTGGGGAGGTAATTGTTCCTTCGTTTACTTTTATTTCAACGGCAAATGCGGTGATTCTAGCTGGAGCAAAACCAGTGTTTTCAGAAACAGAGGGCCAAACATTTGGATTAGATAAAGAAAGTATAAAAGAAAAAATTACTCCAAAAACTAAAGCAATCATCCCCATCCATTATGGTGGTCTTCCCTCAAAAGATATTGAAGCAATGAAAGAGATTGCGGAAGATAAAAAAATATTGTTGATTGAGGATGCAGCAGAATCATTGGGTTCAAAAAGTAAGGGAAAAATGGCTGGTTCATTTGGTGATGCTGCGATGTTTAGTTTCTGTCAGAATAAGGTAATCACCACAGGCGAAGGAGGAATGATTGTTACTGATTCGAAAAAAGTATATGAACGTTTGAAATTGATTCGATCTCATGGTCGTGTTGAAACATTAGATGAGGATTATTTCTCAACAACAAAAGAGTTGGATTATATTGATATTGGATATAATTACCGGATGCCGACGATGAATGCTGCATTAGGGTTGTCTCAATTTAGTAAAATTGATGGTATCATTGAAATGAGAAGAACAATTGCTCATAAATATTCCATGTTGTTAAAGGACATTTCTGCAATTAAGTTACCTGTGGAATTGCCTGATCAAAAACATGTTTATCAGATGTTTACGATTCAATTACCCGATAAAAGAGTAAGGAACAATCTGCAAGATTATTTATCTAAAAAGGGGGTTATGAGTAAGGTTTATTTTTATCCAATTCACTTAAAATCTTTTTATAGACGGAAGTATGGTTATCGTAAAAATGATCTTCCAAGAACCGAGAGATTATCTGAAAAAGTTTTAACGTTACCGTTGTATCCTGATTTAACAGAGAAAGAATTACAGTATATTTCTGATCACATGCATGATTTCTTTAATTAGGTGAGTATGATGAATGAATTAAAAAAATATTATGAAAATAAGATAATTCTGGTTACCGGAGGATGTGGATCAATTGGCAGTGAAATCGTTAAAAAACTACTTCGATTTAACGTCAAATCCATTAGGATTTTTGATAATGATGAAGGAAAATTATTTGAAATTGAGCAAGAATTAAAATCAAAAAAAATACGGCCTTTAATCGGCGATGTCAGAGATAAGGATCGTTTGATGGGTGCAGTTGAAAATGTTGATATTATTTTTCATGCCGCCGCATTAAAGCATGTTCCGTTATGTGAATATAATCCGTTTGAAGCGGTAAAAACAAATATCATTGGAACTCAAAATGTAATAAAAGCTTCATTACAAGAAGAGATTGATAAACTCATTTTTATAAGCACGGATAAAGCGGTAAATCCAACTGGGGTCATGGGAGCAAGCAAACTATTGGCTGAAAAAATTGTTATATCTGCAAATAATTTCAAAGGTAGGAAAAAAACAACATTTTGCAGTGTACGATTCGGTAACGTTCTTAATTCATATGGATCGGTCATACCATTATTTAAAAATCAAATCAAAAATGGAGGACCAGTGACAGTAACTGATCCGGATATGACTAGATTTTTTATGAAGATACCTCGTGCTGTTGATCTCGTATTAAAAGCAGGTTGTCTTTCCCAGGGGGGAGAAATATTCATTTTTAAGATGCCAACTGTTAGAATCGGTGATCTTGCTCAGGCATCGATAGAAACATTCGCTCATTATTATGATCTTGATAAAAAGAATATAAAAATAATGGTGGTAGGAAAGCGATTAGGGGAAAAAATGCATGAGGAATTAATGAATGAAATTGATAAGGAAAATACCTATGAAAACAACGAGATGTTTGTTATCATTCCTCCACGGACAACAATTTCAGATCAAGGTGAAATTGTTATTAAAAAAAATGTAATTAGAGAAAATGAAACTTTTGTAAAAACAGAGAAAACATACTATTCATCGAAAGATAAAAATCCGTTGAAAAAGGATCAAATAATCGATTTCTTACAAGATGAATAATTAATATCGAGTCTATTTAGTCCTTTCATCTAAATAATTATTATTTTTCCTTCAGTTCACCCTTTATATATTGAATCATTTTTTTGATGTTAAGAATATCAAGGTAAAACCATAAATCTTCCTTTGAAAACTCCTTTAGAGGATAAAGAATTAGTAAGTATATTCCAAGACCGATTAAAGCCATGATGATAAGTATATACCATTTAAAATCAATTCCTGATAAAAGATATGAATAAATTACATATAAACAAAGGGACATAAAGATTCCTGCAAGGAGATGTTTTACTAAATACGTGGGAAATCGTTTATATTTGATTTCTCTGTACGCAATGTAACGCAATCGTACCAGCCCAATGAAAGTTGAAATAATCGTAGCACAGGCTGCACCAAGTGCACCTTGTATACCATATGAGGATAAAAGTCCACCTCGTGGAACTAATAGTAAATTAAGAATGACATTTGACCCGCAAATAAATAAGCTGTTTTTTGCTATTAATTTCGGTTTGTTGATTCCAGATAATAAAGAAATATAAGGAACGTTTAAACCAGATAGTAGTTTGAAAAATGCAAGCACGATCATGACGGTGGTCGCTGGTAAAAAGGAGGAACTTAGCATAATTTTTATGATTGGTTCTGAAAACACGAGAATGAAGAACACTGGCGGTATGAGGACCATTGAAATGTGGCGTTCTGCAAAGTTAATGGTCTGTTTAATAAGTGTTGTTTTCTTTCCTGAGTGATACGATGATAGTGTTGGGAAGAGAACAAAACCAAGTGATGATGAAATGATCTGAATGAAGAGGGTGACTTGTTGTACCGTAAAATAATATCCTACTTCAGTTGCATCCCAAAAATATCCGATGGTTACTTTGTCTACATTTGTTGATATCACCGCGATGACTGATGTGACGATCATGGGCATGGCGAAAACAAAATAATGTTTTGCATACTGTTTAGTTGGTTTTTTTATTTGATATGATCGCATGAGGTAAAGACCGGCAACTGCGATTGCAGCGGAACCGAATACATAGGTCATGGCCAGTGATCCAACTGGATGATGGGAGATGTATTCTTGGAGGTCTTGAAAAATGAATGGCCATTGAAAGGGTGCAGAAATACTGACTCCAGCGATGCTTACACCTGCGATGACAACCAGGATGGTCGAAGGTGTTTTAATAATCCCTTCAAATAATTCTGAAAGTTGTCGTTTTGCGATTTCTCCTTTTCCTTGAAAGGTAAAAGTGAAGATATGGGCTATGTTAAAGAATATATAATAGAGAATGAATACGTAAATGACGCTTTCTGTGGTGGCATCGGTGATTTGTCCACCAAGAAATGATTTCCAGATGAATAAGCTTAAAAAGATGATGCCCACCATCAAAAGAATGAGGATGAATTTGATGGTAATGTAGGTGCCAAGACATCGTCCTAGGTTTTTTCCTTCAGACACTCTTTTAACATGTGCATTGTCGAAACCGAGATTGCCGATGATGTTAAATAATGCTAGAAAGGACATGGCAAATCCGATAATGCCCATGGCTTCTGGTGCAAACGTTCCCCATTGTTTTGCAAGCACGACTAGCCCAACCCATCCCATGAGTCGGATAATAAATCGAGTGCTGACAATCAGAAAGCTTTTTCGGGCGATCATCAATGGTTCACTAGCAAGGGTAACAATCCTATCTTTTTAAAAATGTAGGTTTGTATTAATTGAGATAGAGTATTTTGTAATCATTGATTTTTTCAATTTTTCTTTTTTTGTAAAAATGATGTGTGGATGTCTTGTATTTTATCTTATATAATGGGAATAGAGGATGGCTTAGTTAGTTGATAAAAAGAAGTGAATATTTACATTTTTCAGCCATTTTTTGTTTCACATTTTTTGCGGGTAGTCCAAGTGTTCCCCTTCTTTTTTGTTCTCTTCCGATGATGACCAGACCAGAGGCTAGCCGTGTTGCTTCTTTGATGGTTTCAGTTTCTAGTTTTCCTTGTACTGTTTTAACGGAAATGTCTTTTTGATTCATTTCTTCAACGAAGTTTTGTCCTGAAAAAAGCAGATCTCTTTTTGGTTTTCTTGGTGATCGAATTCCGTTTTTATCTACTTCGACTGCATCCTGAATATCGATGACATAAAGCATTGAAAGACTCCAGTCAAAGGCCTTTGCAAGTTTGATACTTATAGCGGGGACTTTTTGGTTTGGTGCAAGATTTGAACATACCGCTAGGATTGATTCATGGCTTCCACCGGCTTCGATCCAGATGGGGATAGCGAGTTCATCTAGCAGTCGGTAATCGATCATGCATCCTTTTTCATAACCCATGACCACGAGATCATAGGCGTGTTTTTGTATTTCACTGGTGACCACACTGCTGAATTCACCATGTATTGTTTTATGTTTAATGGGAATGTTGTTTTGTTGGAACAGGTTTTTTGCATCTTCAAAGACGATGGTATCTGCGGTTTGTTGTTGTCGGGTAACCAGATCATGATGGGTTTCTGTCCGATCGTAGTGGGTTCGATGTGTATCTGAGCGTTGTTCCATTTGTTGCAATGGTTCTTCTTCGATGATGTACAGGAAATGAACTGTGCCATTAAAGGTATCTGCAAGAAAAATGCTTCTTCTGATGACATCCTTTGAGTAGAATTCGCTTGAGACGGGGACAAGGATTTTTTCAAACATGGGTTTCAAACCTTATTTTTCTCCTGAGTTATTGCATGGTTATGTTGCAGATGAATACTTGTTTATCTATTTTATTGTTATCTATAGATTAAGGATTCCTTTCCAGTAAAAGATTGCAATGGCAAAGATGATGAAAAGACAGATGATATTTGCAATACTTCCTGCTTTGAAGAGGTCTTTGGTGGTGAAATATCCTGCTGAGTAGGTGATAGCATTGCCGGGTGTAGCGATGATGAAGACAAAGGCAAGACCGCCGCTGAGTGCTATGATCATAGATGAGAGGAGTGGACTGAGGGAGGGTATTTCATTTGCAATGGCAAACCCGATGGGGAGAAGTACTGCTACTGCTCCGGTGTTGGACATGACATTGGTAAGAATGATGGTGAATAGGATGAGTCCGAATATTATTGAGTAGGGGTTACCTGATAGAATAGTGAAGAGGTTGTGAGCAATCCAGCTTCCTGCCCCGGTTTGTTGCATTCCGATACCGAGAGTGATTGCCCCTCCGTAGAGAAGGATGATGCCCCAGGGGACTTTTTTTTCGACGTCCTTCCAGGTGATGGTCTTGGTGATGAAGAGGAAGCTGCTTCCGAGCAGTGCGATTCCTGCGAGACCGAAGTAGGTGTAATGTGAAAAGAACACCCAGAGAAAGATGGTGACTATCAGGATTGTGAGAACGATGATTTCTTGCATGTTGAAGGTGCCTTGCATGGCGACTTGTTTTTCGATTTCGTTTTTTGCCAGGGTGATATCGTTTATTTCAAGGGGGAAGACAAGTTGGAGGATGAGCCAGACGATAGGTAAGCTAATGATGACCACGGGCATGGCATAGATCATCCATTCAACGAAGGTTACGGTGATTCCGGCATCGGAGAGAAAGCCAATGGTGAGTGGGTTTCTTGCTCCACCGATCAGGGTTCCAAGGCTTCCGATACTACATCCATAGGCGATGGCAAGCAAGCTGATCTTTCCGAAGTTACTTTGTTTGGGAATGAGTTTCATGGCTAGAAGGATACTGATGATGATAGGAAGAAAGAGTGCTGCGACGCCATGTTCTGGCATGATAAAGGAAAGCATTGCACAGGAAAGCATGATACCAAAGGTGAAGAATCGGGGGCTGGTTTCGAATCGTTTGAGAAAGGCCAGAGCCAATCGTTTGTGGAGGCCATGGGTTTCAACTGCAGCAGCAATGATAAATGCGCCGATAAGAAAGAAGACCGCTTGGTTTCCAAAGGAGGAAAACACGGTGTCTGCGCTCATGATCCCAAGGAGTGGTTGCAGAAGGATTATGAAGAGGCCGGTTGCAGCAAGGGGTATTGGTTCTGTGATCCAGAGAAGGGCAGCAGTCAGGAGAATACCGATCATCATTTTTCCCTGGCTTGTTAGGCCTGTGGGTGGTGGTATGAAATAAAAAAGGAGTAGGATTAATACGGCGATACCCAGAAAAAGGGCATCATATCGTCTTTGGTGAATGATTGGTGAAGTGAAAAGAGATGTTATTGACATTGTATAGCATGGTTATGTACTGTGGTGTTTTTGAGTCTTACGCTGTTTTCCGATGTCGTTGACGATAGAGTTTTTGATCAACGGTTTCTATCATCGCATGGATATTTGCTTTTTCTGTATGAAGGAATGGAGGTATTTTTTGTATTTCTTGGCCGGGATTTTTGATGATGTCATTGTATCTGACAAACAAAACATTGCAGTCTGCTCTCTTGGTAATGATTTGCTTGATCATGTTGTTGAGCTTGAGAAAGGTCTGTTTTGTTTCTTCTCTGTTTTCATCATTGATTTCAGCCATTTTTTCCATGGAATCAAGGATTTCTTCGATGTTTCGTTCTGAATAGATGATCTTGTAGTTTCCTGGTGGGAGAAATTTCAATCCATAAGCAGTTATTTTGATGAATGTTCCTTTGTATTTTTCGAAGGGAAATGTTTTTTCCATAAGGCGGTTGATGATTTTTCCGCCTTCTAGTTCGTAGTATCCTTTGGGATTGTTTTGATCAGGTTTTCGTTTTTCATCGAATGCAACTGGTATGCCTCCATTTGATAGCATTTGCATCAGCATACTGGTTCCGGATCGTTCTATTCCAGAAACAATGTAGCTTGTTGATGGATCTAATTCCATAGACTGCTCCAATTTCTAGATAATGTTTTTTTCTTTTAATGCCTGAATGACTTGGTCTGCACATTCTTCGACGTTGTATGCATCGGTATCTAGGATGAGTTCTGGGTTTTCTGGTTCCTCATAGGGTGCATCGATGCCTGTGAAATCTTTGATTTCTCCTGCTCGTGCTTTTTTGTAGAGTCCTTTTGGGTCTCTATCTTCACAGGTGTCTAGTGTTGCTTTGCAGTGGATTTCAAAGAAATGACCTTCTGGGAGTAGGCTTCGGCAGAAATCTCGGAGTTTTTGATAGGGTGATATAAAGGCAGTAAGTGCGATAACACCGGCATCAGCGAAAAGATGAGCGACTTCACTGATCCTTCGAATGTTTTCATTTCTGTCCTCGGGGCTGAAACCAAGGTCCTTGTTCAATCCGTGTCTCACGTTGTCTCCATCGAGTACATAGGAAAAATGCTTCATTTGTTGGAGTTTGTAGGCAACTTCGTTTGCAATGGTTGATTTTCCACTTCCGGATAGACCAGTGAACCAGAGGACCGCTCCTTTTTGATTGAGCAGGGTTTCTCTATCTTCTTTGGTGACTTTGTGTTCATGCCAGGTGACATTGGTTGCTTTTTGTTCTTTCATTTGGTTTTATTCCTCCATATATTTTGATTATCTGGTGAGGTAGTCGATGATTTCATCGACGAATGATTGTGTTTTTTGTTTAGGTAGGATGGCACCGAGGACTTCTTTTTTGCCACCGCATTTGAATCCGTATTCTTTTCCCTTTTGTATCATAGGTTGCATATCATTGTTGATGGTGCGAACGTAGAGTTGGTCTTCATCTTCAAAGTATCCTTTGTTGATGACCACGGTGTCCCGGTTGTTTTTCCAGGCGAGTTGTCGGGTGATGGTAGAGATGATATTTGATGGTGTGCTCATGGTTTTCATGATGATGCTGTTGGTTTTTTCAAGAGGTTGTGAGAGAAGCATGTTGATTTCTTTATCAAGTTCTTTGAGATTGTTCTGCCAAGTAGTGTTGTTTAGTATTGATCGTGGTCCAGGGTTGTTCAGTAGATAGTATGGTGCTTGTTCAACGGCGTTTTTATCTCCTTTTTTGTAGTTTGAATCCAGAAGATAGTTCATATTGTGCAGATCTTCAAAGGTAAGATTGTTTTCATTACAAAAATCTGTTATAATCTGGTTGAATCGTGGATTGTTTTTGATTTTTTGTTCGTGGTCTCCGATGACGCCGAGAATGGCATAGAGGTTGACTGAATTGTTCAAATAATCATTGACGATCCAGCTTGCACTGGGATAATCATCTGGGTTTTTTCCTTTGATGATTGGATTATGATGAAACACTTGCTCGATTATTTTTCCAAGGTGATGATCAAAGATGAACACTTCAGCTGTTTCTGAAAGGCTGAGTATGTTTTGTTCTGGTAGGCTCATATCGACGATGATGACGAAGTCAAAATCGGTGCATTCATGGAGTTCTTCCTCGGTGAGAAAATAGTTACCCAGTGTTGGTGTTTTATTTTCAACGATAAGATTCCCGTATTGTTCCAGGATGAGTTTAGCACTGCAGATGCCATCGGTGTCCCAGTGATGGATAAGCAGTCCTTTTCCTTTGAGATGAGAAAGTTCATTCATTGCCACATTCCTCATTATTTCTATTATTCAACGAAGGGATGATCAAATTGTAGGATGGTTTCAGCAACTTCTTTTCGCATCATGTCCTCAGGTGGTATTTTTCCTTCTTTAAGTAGAGCCCTGATTTTTTTACCAGCGAAGTTGATATGATATTTTTGATCATGTGGACAGATTTTATCGTTGACAACACTGTTGCATTTGGTGCATCGTGAAAAACTTCTGAAAAAGATAGGTGTGATACCAAGATCTGGGAATTCTTTGAAGATATCATGGGCATCATATGGTCCATAATAGCTACCTACTCCAGCATGATCTCTTCCCACGATGAAGTGAGTGCAGCCGAAGTTTTTTCTCATGATGGCATGATGGATTGCTTCTCTTGGACCAGCGTATTTCATGCTGGTGCGGAGGATGCTCATCACACTGCGTTTTTTAAGATAGTAGTGCTGCATGAGGGTTTCATAGCTTTTAAGGATGACTTCATCTTTGAAATCTCCGGGTTTCTTTTTCCCTATGATGGGATTGATGAAGATACCGTCAACGAAGGTGAGTGCCGTTTTTTGCACGTATTCATGGCCTAGATGTGGCGGGTTTCGGGTTTGAAAGGCAACGATTTCTCTCCATCCTTTTTCTTTGAATAAAATGCGGGTTTCTCTTGGTGTCAAGTGATATTCATCAAAGGATCGTTTTTTACTGTCGAGAAGAATAATGTTTCCACCGATGAAGTTATCTTTCATGGTTGCAACATGATTGACTCCTGGATGTTCCGTTTCTGTGGTAGTGTAGATTTCTTGTGAAAGTGTTTTTTTATCATATGTGTATTTTTCCTTAATATCTAGGAGTGCTTTGACACCGGTTTCTTCATTGGTAAGAAGGACGGTGTCTCCTTCGCTAATGTCTCTGTTATTGGTATCTAAGAGGATGGGAATGGTCCAGGGTACATCATTGCTTAGTCTTTTGTGATGAACAACACTATCTAGATCGTTATATCCAAGAAATCCTGTGAGAGGTGAAAAGACTCCGTTTGCAATGTTAAGGATGTCTTCAGCAAGATTGGTGTTGATTTCTAATGTTGTAAATTCGTTGAGATCGGTTGGTTCTTTTGTTGCATGTCTAGTGATGAGTTTACTTCCATGTGGCTGTGGCATTCTTTTATGCTCCTTTATATTTAGTCAAGATATCCGAGTGCTCGGAGTCTTTCCTTGACTTTTTCTTCGTCTTCTTTGCTGAATGCTTCTTCTTCCTCTTCTTCCTCGATTCCAGAGATGACTTCTCTGAGAACATAGGTTACATATGATGAGAGGGAGTTGAATCCTGTTCCTTCGATGCGTTTTTTTATTTTTGTTGCTAGTGGTGTTGGTATGGAGATGGTTGTGTATTTTTTTTCTTCTTTTTCTTCAGTCATGTTGTTCACCTAACTATCTTTAATTACATTTAACTATTTTAGTTATATTTAATTAATTCGCTAAGTCTGTAATTAAATATAATTAAAAAAGGTTTCGGTTTTCAATTGAACATCTATAGATTAGAAAGATAGATTATTGAACACAATCATTTAAAAGGAGAAAAGAATTGTCGACAATGAAGTATTTGATTCAGTGGAGTGGATTGATACAGTGAAAAGAACAGATATCCGGGTTGGCATCCTTCGGATCGAGGGAACAAACTGTGAACAGGAATCATTTGATGCATTTAACAGATTAGGTACAAACCCTGAATTTGTTCATTTGAAACAGCTACTACATGTCGATTGTTCAAAGGATGAAAAACGAAATCTATCAGATTTTCATTGCCTGATGATTCCAGGAGGGTTTTCTGCCGGTGATTACATCCGAGCAGGGGCAATTCTAGCTGCACGAATAAAAAGCAAGTTACATCATAACCTGGAAACCTATGTAAAAGATGGTTTTCCTATAATAGGAGTCTGTAATGGTTTTCAAGTACTCATTGAACTTGGGCTTTTACCAGGGTTAACCAGTGGAATGAGTCGCATTCCCCAGGCCTGTCTACATATCAATGACTCTAATCGATTTGAATGTAGGCCAACACTGTTAAAACATGAAAACAGAGGAACTTGTGTCTTCACCTCATCTATTCCTAAAGATGATATTCGGTTGATTCCAAGTGCCCATGCTGAGGGAAAATTAATTTTTTCAGGTGTAGATAAGATGAAAACAGTGAAGCAACTTGAAGAAAATGATCAAATCGTTTTTCGCTATGTTGATTCAGATGGTGATTATGCCGGGTATCCTTGGAATCCAAATGGGTCCGTGGGAAATATTGCAGGGATTTGTAATCTTGATGGAAATGTGTTTGGAATGATGCCGCATCCTGAGCGTGTTTTTTATCGGTTTCAACATCCTGATTGGACACGGGATGAAGAAAAAACAGATTTTGGGGATGGAAAGATAATTTTTAATTCAATTATCAATCACATTGAGAAACATTTATAAAAGATGGGTTAATGTGGGCTCTGTTCGAATCTGCCCTCCTTCAAATTAGCCTATTTTGGTTGGAAGGAAGGATGGGGAAGTGCGAAGGTGGTGAGGAAAGATGGGAAAAATTTAATTGACTTCCCCATCCGTTGTATATTAGTAACGAACTTAATATATAAAATTTTTTATATATATCTGTTTTACTTTCAATTTTTTATATCTGATGTGAATTTTTAGGACTCTCGATCAAGTTTCTCAAGCATCTTTTTAATATATCCAAATGTCTCCTCTATCGGACCAGATGTGTCAATGATGCACCAATGTTTTGTTAATAGCAATGCCTTGTTTCTTACCTTTACCAGAGCATCATATGTTTCAAATATTTCAATTTCAGATCGTTTTTGTACTCTTTTCATCAATTCCTCAGGTGATGCATCAAGAAAGAACATATATGGAGACGTTGGAACAAAATGTTCAAAGAACTGATAGCCAAACTTCACGATTTTTCGAGGAAGATACGCAGTTCCCATCAAATAGCGAACCATAATCAAAGTCCCTTGATGTTGAGGGCGATAATAAAGCCGGATGCTTCGAAGGACATCAAACATGTAAAAAATCGATGCTTTGATTTTGTTAATTTTTCCGGTTCGAAATAAGGATTGTTTTGCTTTTCTTCCAAAATAGTTATCAGTTGAAGGATGTGATCGGACTAAGACGGTTTCTCCCTTGTTTTCATAATATTGTTTAATGAGTTCACCATGGGTGTCTTTTCCAACTGCATCGAGTCCATCAACAATAATCAGTCGCATCGAGAATCCTCACATGATAAAGACGAACCAATATAGAAAAGCAATGACTAACGGAACAGTTAGATTATCCAGTCCTTTTGGAGTGAAACCTTCGATGACCGCAGCTACTGCTGCAAATACACATAAAAACCCGATCTTAACAGGGCTAATAAGAGGTAAGATCCCATCAATGAAATGATAGTAGACAACCGCAATGATCATAGTGATCAAGGTAAAGAAAAACATAGCAGCAGTTCCAGTGAAGCTTTTTTGATCACCGGTTATATTATAGAGATGTTTTCCATATTTGATACCGACAAGTGAGGCAAATCCATCTCCATATGACATGGCCAGGATTCCAATGGAAATAACCACCATGTTATCGAAAAAAAGGTACGCAAGAATCGTCCAGGTAATGGCATAATAAACCAATCCCATGCTGTGTCCTGCTGAGGAGGTTCTACCTTTGATAGATTTTATGGGAGTATAGGGACTCATCAAAAAGGTGAATATGACAAAGGGTCCTGCTGCGATAAAGGCCATGATCTCTTTGGTGGCAAAGATGGGTAGAAGAAACGCGATGTTTCCAACCATGATATGCAGTACCTTTCTACTGGTTTCAGGATGTTTTGAAAGTACTTTTTCAGTGAAAAAGAGAAGGATTGCGACATAAAGATAAACGACAAGTACCCCAACGATATCATTTTGAAACATGGGCAAATCCCTCCGTTATCAATTATCTACCCTATAAATGCTCCTAAAAAAAAGCCAAGTAATCCAGTGAAAATAGCAAGGAGAGTGAGTTTTCGATAGAGACTGAAATCGATGTCCTTGTTAAGTAATAATTGGAAGCTGGTGAAAATAAGTAAGAAATCAGTAATTAAAATAAATCCAAGGTAGATAGGATTCTCATAATAAAGAGGGAAATCAGTTGAGAAATAAGGAAGAAAACTGAGAATAACTGCGATGAGATAAAAAATAGTTGCAACCATATTTGATTTTTGTATACCGATGTATCTTGGAAAGGATTTCACACCACTTGCTTGATCTCCTTCAAAATCCATGACATCCTTCATGATCTCTCTTCCCGATCCTGTTAGAAATGCAATGGATGCGATCATAAGAACCGCTGAATCAATGATTGTTTCGGTGGCGGGAACCGCTGCGGCTCCGAAGACAAAAGGAATGGCCATGACATAGGCGATGTAGAAATTACTCAGTAATTTGATTTTTTTTAGATAGACATCATAAAATATTGCAAAGAGAGCAGTGATCAGAGCGATAATGAAACAGGTAATGTTTACAAAATAGGAGCAGATTATGCCAAGTGGAAAAAACACAAAGAACAAATAGAGCGCTATTCTTGGTGAGAGATCGCCTCTTGCGAGAGGACGATCCATACGGTTGTTTTTGATGTCGATATTGACATCGAAATAATCATTGAGGGCAAAGGTACTCGCTTCAAGAAATAATGCAGTGAAAAAGGTGAGAATAAAATTATTTATCGGTGGGAAATCGGTTCCCTGTGATGCGATGATTGAGCCGATGAAAATGCCCAGGGCAAGCATCACCCCATGTTCCAATCGCATGAGTTCCCAGATTGCTTTTACTGTTTTCATAGATATTCTCGGTATGACCTTGAAGGAATTTAAGAGTTTTGAACTCAATGGTAAAAAAGAAAGGTATTTAGCAAAATAGGTGATAACTGAATAAAAAAATAAGGAGTTTATCAGATGGAATATAAGATTAGTGGAGATAATTTACAGCTCGTTACCATTCAAATCCAACCGGGTGAAAAAATCTATGCTGAGGCTGGATCAATGGTATATATGAGTGCAAACATGAATATGGAAGCAAAAATGCGAGGAGGCCTGCTAAAGGGGATTGGCAGAAAGTTCACCGGTGAATCCATGTTTTTAACAGAGTTTTCAAGTGCCGGTGGTGAAGGAATGGTTTCCTTTGGTGGAAATGCACCAGGTACCATTCAGATCCTTGAGATATCTGGCGGGAATCATTGGTTGGTACAAAAGGATGCATTTTTAGTCGCTGAGGACAATATCGAACTCAGTGTTGCTTTTCAGAAGCGGCTTGGTTCCATGTTTTTTGGTGGAGAAGGTTTTATTTTGCAGAAACTTGCCGGGCAAGGAAAAGTGTTTATTCATGCTTGTGGTGATTTTGTTGAGTTTGATTTACAAGATGGTCAGGAATTAAAAGTTGATACGGGCAGTGTTGTCGGTTGGGAGAGCACTGTTGATTATGATATTCAACGGGTGAAAGGAATCAAGACCATGTTTTTTGGTGGAGAAGGAATATTTTTAACGACCTTGAAGGGCCCTGGAAAGGTTATACTTCAATCCATGAATCTGGGTAATCTTGCTACAGCGCTTGCACCATTCATGCCCTATCAAAGAAATACCTCTGGCAATAGTGGTGGCCTTGTGGGCGCATTGCTCAATGATTAGGAGCATTTGAATATATGATAAAGGGATTAGCTGGTGTGTTTCTTGCTGCAGTGGTCTTTGCTGCAGTTCTTTTTCTCATCTTTCATTTCATTGGTGTGATCGCAATTTTGGTTGGCATGCTTGCTTTTGGTTTTCTTGTGGTAGCAGTGGTATTATTCATTTTGTTATTTGTCTTTGGTGTACTGATGTTTTTTGCTTTGTTTTACTTTATGATTGAAAAGAAACCTGAGATAAAGGCAGGTAGTTACACCCTTGACATGGAAAAAGGAAAACATGATGAAAAAAAGTAAAGAAATGAAGAAGACATTCCTTGATTTTGATTTTATTCAGTAGAATGTGGGAGGAGTATGACTTTCATTGATTCATCAGCTTCTGCAACTAAACTGAATCCTTTTTTTGCTTCGGTGAGCGGGAGTTTGTGACTGATCAAATCAGTGACGACAATAGTTTGTGATGCGATGAGATCAATAGCTTCGATGATGTCTCTTCCTGCTCCTGCATAAGTGGAGACGATGTTGATTTGTTTGTTCCAAAGCGAGAAGAAATCAATGGGGATCTCTTCACCCGGTGATGTGGGTGCAAAGAGAAGAACTGTTCCACCGGGTTCAACACAGGAAAATGCTTGCTTTAACGCAGAGGGTACTCCTGCAGTGAGTATCACAAAATCAGCCAGCCTTCCATTATTATGTTCTTTAATTCGTGAGCTGATATCCTCTGTTGCATGGAATACATGATCTGCACCGATGTTCTGAGCTAATTTCAATCGATGCTGTGAAAGATCTGTTGCAAAAATGTTTGTAGCTCCAAATGCCTTAGCCAATTTAATCTGAAGCATACCTGCGATTCCACTACCAAGCACAAGGACCGTTTTGGCGGGTTCATAAGATGCTTGATGAAATCCTCTTACCACACAGGCAAGTGGTTCGATAAAAGTTGCCTCATCATAACTCATCTTTTCAGGAAGTAAAAAAGTTCCTCGGTCAACATTGATTGCAGGTACTCGTAAGTATTCAGCAAATCCACCCGGGTAGAACTTTGTTGAATGGAGGAGATGACAATTGGTATGGTCTCCAGAGAGACAATATCGGCAGGTGTTACAGGGTACATGATGGGTGACAAATACGCGATCACCCTTGTTGAATGTTTTTACATTTTTTCCTGTTTTTTCGATGGTTCCTGCGATTTCATGACCAAGGACCAGTGGTGCCTTTTTGATGCGGTACCATTCCATGACATCACTTCCACAAATGCCACTAGCCATGATTTTGACGAGTAATTCATCATCTGAGATAGATGGTATTTGTTGTTGTTCAATACGGATGTCATTGTTGTTATAATACATGGCAACATTCATTGATTTAGACATAGGACCCATTACTCGGCAATACGTTCGGTATCAAAAATATTTTGTAGATAAATGCTAACTTTATTTGCAATCATTGTATATAATAAAAGGCAAATCATATGATGTTTCATAGTCTTGAGGAGATGTCATGAAGATTGGAATTATTGTGTATTCAAAAACTGGTAACACTAAAAAGATTGCAAATCTGATGAAGACCTCTTTGGAAAAACAATCTCATAAGGTTGATATTATCGATGTGATCGCTGAACAGCAACCGGGGTTTTTCAAAGCAGGATATTTAGCGATAAGACAGAAGAAACTCGCAATTAGTAATGATTCAATAGATATTTCTTCATTCGATTTAGTTCTTATTGGTTGTCCTGTTTGGGCGGGGAAACCTGCTCCATTCATTCATTCGATGGTTTTGAAATCAACAGGATTTGAAAAAATAAAAACGGCGATATTTATTACCTGTGCTGGAGGTGAAGAATCCGGATCAAAAGTAATTGATTTGATTCAATCAACTTTAGAAGAAGAAAAGGCCGATGTTTTGCCTATTTCATTGATTGTTCATATGAGTAGAAAAGGAGAAATAAAAAAAGAGATGCCACCTGTCAAGGATTTTTTATCACAGGTGCTAGATCGCTTTGAATAAGATGATATTTATTGTTTTGAGCAGACTTCTTTGAAGAGATCGAATGCTTCTTTCGGAGTGTGTTTTTTATGCACAACGGCATTGACTGCTCTTATCATTGCTGCTGGATTGCTACTCTGAAAGATATTTCGGCCCATATCCACACCACAGGCTCCTGCTTGTAGGGAATCATAGGCCATTTGCAGTGCATCTTGTTCTGGTTGTTTTTTCCCGCCAGCAATAACGATAGGTACTGGACAGGTATCCACAACTTTTTCGAAGTTTTCACAATAATAGGTTTTCACGATATGGGCACCAAGTTCTGCAGCCATTCGACTGGCGAGGCTGAGGTATTTTGCATCTTTTCCTAGACCTCTGCCCACCGCGGTGACCGCAAGTACGGGTATACCGTATCGTTCACATGCATCGATGTATTCAGTCATACCTAAAAGAGTGTCTCGTTCAAAGGGTTGACCGACTAAAATAGAAAATGCAACGCCAGAAACATTTAGTCTAATGGCATCTTCAATATCTACTGCGATTCCTTCATGGAGAAGGTTTTCTTTGTTTAGAATACTTGTTCCACCTGATACTCGAAGAACGATGGGTATTTTTGTTTCCGGTGATAAATAGTTTCGTAGTGCTCCTCTGGTTAGCATTAAGGTATCAGCGTATCGCAATAAGGGTTTAACGGTGTGTTGGATGTTTTCAAGTCCCGTTGTTGGTCCCATGAAGTAACCATGATCAACAGCAAGCATCACCGTTCGACCATCTTGTGGTTTGATGATTTTTGAGATTCTATTTTTCATTCCCCAGTCCATGGGAAAATCGCCTCCTTGTGTTTTGGTAATAAAAAGATTGATATTTAAATCATTGCAGACTAAAAATGCTATCAAGAAAGTAATTGATTGGTATTCTTAATAAATCTTTTATGTATGGTCTTGTTATCCCTTCTCTGTATTATGGTGGAGGCATGAACAGATGTCTGTGATAGAAAATTTGAAACCGGAATTGTTATGGAAACAGTTTGATGAAATTAGAAATATTCCTCGTTGTTCAAAGCATGAGGAAAAAATTAGAGAATATATTCTTGATTTTGCAGAGAAACATGATCTTGAATCCAAAACTGATGATGCGGGAAATGTGGTGATTTCGAAATCGGCAAGTAAAGGGATGGAGGATAAACCAACCGTGGTTCTTCAAAGTCATATGGATATGGTCTGTGAGAAGAACAGTGATGTTGATTTTGATTTTGCAAATGATCCTATTCAATTGAAAAAAGAGGGGGATGTATTGACCGCGGATGGAACAACCCTTGGTGCAGATGATGGTATTGGTGTTGCCACAAGTCTAGCGCTTCTTGAGGATGAATCATTGAAGCTTGGCCGCCTTGAGGCGTTGTTCACTGTGGATGAGGAGACCGGTCTTACCGGCGCATTTGCCCTTGGATCGGATATGCTCACGGGTCGTATTTTACTGAATCTTGATAGTGAGGACTGGGGGGTGCTTACCGTTGGTTGCGCTGGTGGTGGTAATTCTGAGATCACTTTACCTATTGAAAAAGAGAAGGCATCATCTGATTTGACCGGTATTTCATTGAAAGTCTCTGGTCTTCGCGGTGGTCATTCCGGTGTGGATGTTCATGAGCAGCGTGGTAATGCCATTAAGGCTTTAACTCGGTTGATATGGAAGGCAGCATCTTCATTTGATATTGTTCTTTTTGATGTCCAAGGCGGTGACAAGCATAATGCCATTCCTCGAGAGTCATCAGCAACAATTGGGGTGAAAAAGACTGAACAAGCAAAGGTTAAAGACCTTCTTGATAAGCAAGGAAAAGCCATTGCGGAGGAAATCAAACCGATCGATCCTAATTTTAAACTGACTCTAAAAGACGTAGAGACAGCTGAAATGGTGTTATCCAAGGATTCTTTTCATACACTGATTAATTTATTACATGCGCTTCCCCATGGTGTGGAGAAGATGAGTTATGACATTGAAGGATTGGTGCAAACATCAACGAATCTAGCAAAGGTCAGCATGGAAAATGATCATATGTTCGTCATGTTGAGCTCTCGAAGTTCTAACATGTCAGAACTACAGAATCTACGGGATCGTATTCATGCCATGGTAACACTAGCGGGTGGAACGGTAGAGGAAGAAGAGCCTTATCCTGGTTGGCAGCCAAATATGGATTCAAAGATTCTGCAGCTTTCAAAGAATTTATATAAGGATAAATATGGAGAAGACCCGGTTGTTGAAGCAATTCATGCTGGTCTTGAATGCGGTATCATTGGTGAGAAATTTGATGGAATGGATATGATCTCCATTGGTCCTACCATTAAGTATCCACATTCACCAGAGGAACAAGTCCATATTAGCACGGTTGATAAATTCTACGACTACGTCGTTGATATCATTAAAAACGTGTAGAAGAAATGGTCCAACCTCTTCTTTTTTTCTTTATTTTTATTCAGGTTGAATGTTTTTTTGGTTTATGTTGTTGATGAATATATTGTGTAAAAACACAAGAGAGGTAGCGAAATTTATCAATGAGGAAGACCTGGTAGGAAAAGATGAATGAACTGGTGAATCTGAGGATACATTGAAAGAAGGAAATCAACAAAGCAATATAGGCCAGTCTTTGGCATGCTGACCTCAAATGTTACCCAATCCGTTACTGCATCATTGGTATCTTTTGCTCTGATCTGAACGATGTAATCATTTTTTTCTTCCCAGATATGACTCGTCATGTATTCTTCACCTGAGGGAAGAACCCGTGTCCATCCTGTGGTAGTATCATCTCCCCAATCAATGAAATATGAGAGTTGATCACCATCGGCATCAACTGATACAATGGTATAGGTATACGCTGTTCCGGCTTTTCCGTTAAATGGTCCATTTATCTCTGGAAGGGTCGGTGGTGTATTGACGGTCACGGTTACTGTTTCTGAAAAGCTACTGTTTATCCCAACATTATCCTGAGCTAATACTGATATATTGATGATTCCGGAGGTATTGAATTCGTGGGAAATAGAAACGGTATCTCCCGACTCTGCATATGGACTCCATTCATCTACAAGTTTATCGTTATTCCAGTCCCAACCATATCTAAGTGGATCTTCATCTGGATCCGTTGTGTGTATTGAAAACTGATAGCTAATATCGGGATTGCATGTTGATGGTGCAATTGGTTGATTCGAAGTAGCTGGTGCTGTGTTTCCTGTCTTAGTTGGGTATCCTGCTGTTTTCCATGCATCAATGCCACCAAGCATATTATAAACGGTGCCGTTAAATCCCCTGCTGATGAGCATATTTGCTACTGAAGAACTTCTTCCTCCGGATTTACAATAGAGTATCACTTCATTTCCATCGTACGATTCAACAAATTGTAGATATCCCTCATAATCAAAGATTTCATCTTTTTCAGATTGTCTAGGAAACTCTGGAAATGGAGTATCAATGCGTTCATTTAACCATTCTCCATCACTTCTCACATCGATGGGGATTTGTATACCATTTGATGTATCAAATAGATAATCTCTTGCCTCTTGGACGGTGATGTCGATATAATTTAATGATAGTTGGAGGCTATCATAACAACTAGAAGGTATTGAAAATGCGGTGATAACCAACAGAAAGATACTCAGGCATGATAAAAATTGTTTTGTTCTCTTTTTTTCCTTCATATTCTCCCCTTGATATAATAAATATCATTAATGATTTTAATACTTATGGCATTGATATTACTAAAAATATGAATTTGTCTATTTTTGTTCTCTTTCCTTCTGTATTTTTAAGGGCAGGTATAAGATATAGAATATACAAAAAAATTCAATTGCTCCAACAATACCTACCAAAAGAAAAATCCATCCTTGAATAAAATAATGAACTGCTGCTATGACTACTGTTACAAGGATTGCGATGAAAAGATAAATGATTGTTCTCTCTTTATAAGACCTGTTTTCAAACATGACAAGCAGCAGCACAGTAAGGCTTTATAAAGATTGCTTTTTGGTTTTGGATACACTATTTTCCGATATAGACAATATTATCCTGATTAGTAGCAATCACCAGACAATCCTTTCCAGGTCCAGAGATGTCCCCGGAGCCGAATCCATCAAATTTGGTAAACCAAGGCCAGAAACGACTGCTCACTTGTTGGCCCTGTTGGACGTCATAGACTCGCAGTGTTAATCCTTTTGCTCTATTGCCAGCATCTGTTCCAATGATGAGTTCTTGTTTTGCATCACCTTGTACATCGGCAAGTATTATTCCATCATGATTACTCAGATATACCTGAAATGTCTTCTGTAATCTGTGTCCATAGTGTCCATAGGAATTGTAGACATACACCATACTATTTTCCTTGTGTTTATCCACCATCACGATTTCATCACGCTCGTCCCCAAGCACATCTCCTACAAGAAATCCATCATGTCGATTGGAATCAGGATGATTTACAGTATATCTACATCCATCGAAATCCCAAGGTACTTCAAATGATCCAAAGTCATCTCCTTGACTATTAAACAAATACACTGTTTTTTCCCTATCATTTGCTACAAGAATTTGTTCTTTGGTCTCACCAATGAGAACGTTGCCAACGGCGAATCCATCATATTTGGTAAACCGATAGAGTTCTGATGGAAGATATATCAGTTCTTCACCATTTGCATCATACACATACAGTTTTCCACCACCATCATCAGCACTGACAATGATTTCATTGCCACTGTCTCCAGTGACATCTCCAATTGCTACACGATCGTTATGAGAATAAAATCCATCAAAAACGGAGAGGGGTGTTCCTTGTTCATCGAGAATATAAAACCTTCCGTTTTTTCCAGAGGCATCTTGATCAATGACAATCAGTATTTCTTCATTGGCATCTCCAATGAGATCTCCAACGACGAGTTCATCCCAGTTGCTAAATCGATGTGCAAAGGCTTTACTTGCACCTTGTTCAAATTCCATATGCCATCGTAATTCAAATTTTCCCTCATCCCCACCGTTTAACTCAAGTATCATTGCTTTCTGGGATTGATTTTGAGCCAATTGGCAAAGATATTCATAACTTAGTGTTACCGTTTCTTCAGCGACAAAATCATCACCTCCTCCAGCAATTAAATCTATCATTTGTTCAAACCACCATTCAAGAAAGGCACCAATAGCAGCACCAATTGCTGAACCAATGATGGGTAACATCGCCGTGCCTACTGCCGCTCCTGCTGCTGCCCCGACACTTGCAGAAATTTCTGAAGATAACCAGTTTAGAAGATCATTTTGAATTGAACTACCCCAACCGTCCTGTTCAAAAAGCATCACGGTAAAACCTATTGCTTCATCGACAGGGACGATATCATCATAAATCAGTCGCTGGGATGCGGTAAATCGTCTGTTCTCATTATCATCAATATCATCAAAGAGATGTGGATCACCTGTTGGCCAGGCATTAGGCGTTAAATGGGTTGCAAATCCAGTTACAAGCATGTAATTTTCATCTGAATCTGTGCCATGATCCCAGGTTGACTCAGCCCTACAGTAAAGTGAATCAAGTGTGATACGAACGTATTGAGGTTCTTGATTGGTTGTTTGTTGCTGTGCAGAAAGACCAGTGATGATGGATCCGCTGATGGGTTGTGGTTCAGCTACACCTGGGTCTTTTGGAAGGAGCAATAAGTTGTTTTCTTCCTTTATCATCACGAGAACTGAATCCATTGCTGTAATACCGTTGTTGATGGCAGTAATGTTATATTCCGTAGTTGTTATTGGACTGACAGTTTGTTGTCCCTTTATGGGGACTTCTTGATTGTTTAGATATACTTTAGTTGCAAAATATCCGCTCCAATGAATGGTAGTTGATTCCCCCTTTGCTAGGATAGGTGGGTCTGCCCAGATATGTACTGCTGGATTGAGTTCATTGACCGGAGTAGAAACGCTAGGTTTTTCATCTCCAGCATAGAACACATTTTCTCCAATGATAGACTCTCCATCGTCATCATTGTTCTGAATGCTCCACTCTCCTTCCTCTGGTGTTGTCTGGTTTCCATCCCCATTGGTGTCACCAGCATAACCATCATCAGAAATTGAGGTAAAAACGACGTCAATACCATCATAATTAATGAAGTTACCATAATGATTAATACTTGTTCCTGTAGTACATTTTATGGTGACATAATCACCAAGGGAGAGTGTGGCATATTCTTCAATCCAGAAATCGTTGTGATCGATTACAAAGGCAACTTCTGTTTCTTTCCAGGTTATATTTGTTTTCATACTTGTTGTATATTCTAAGAAAATACCATTGTAAGTGTTGGTTTGTGATGGGTTTTCAGGATTGTGAAAGCGGTTTGAATCGTCAATGTTGATGGCTGAGCTGATGGAAAGTGGTTTTTCATTGTCATAGAAAGTGTTGTTGGTAATAATGGTTCCCTCGGTTGCTTTGTGAGCATTCAATGCACTTCCATTGTTATGGGCAAAGATACAGTGATTGATGGTTACATTTGTATCCCAAATTTCTATTGCGTTATCGGGACCACTGTAATAAAAACAACAGTGTTCAAAGAGTGACCCAGGTTCTTCGATGTAGATTCCATCCCAATCGCCTGGTTCGGGTATTTTTTCATTATTATTGCTGTCTCCTCCAGGATCATTGTCATGGAAAGATGTGAAAATGATTGGTTGATCACTTGTTGCTTTTGCATGAATGAAACCACCTTGGGTTACTGTTAAGATTGATCCTTCGTCTGGATGAAATTTGATAATAGCACCTGGCTGAATAGTAAGATTTGATTCAATATGAAAATCCCATGCTTTGATAAGATATACTTGATTGCCCTCCCAGATAGTAGGACTATTGATGTTTTCTGTTATCTCTGATACTTCTAGTGCTAACTCTGGTGGTTTCTCGTTGATACATCCATGAAAAATTGAAAGTAGTATCAGCATTACAATAAGAATGGGTGTTCGTTTGATGATATTCCCTCCATATAATATGGTTAAAATGTTCATCATATTTATTTATTTTCCATTAATGTTATAAATGTAATAACTAGACTGCTAACCAATAAAAAAATATTAAGAGCTTGTCTGAAAAATACAATCGTGTTTATTTCTTATAATCTCTTGTTCAACT
>CAZQMI010000026.1:0-26229 GCA_964594475.1 uncultured Thermoplasmatales archaeon | reverse complement strand
ACCCACGACCTATTCCTTACCAAGGAATCGCTATACCTCTAAGCCACAGCGGCAGAGACACTATTTTACTCCCTGAAATAACAAAGGGTTATTTTACTTTTTGCAAAAATGAGTTAAATACCAAGCTTTTTAAAAATTGAGCTGATAGAAAGGAAACGGTGAAATCGTCATTAAATCAATAGATCTACCGGATGTGCAGGCAAGTCCATCGCATTCTAAATTCAAACTGACCCGTGTGGGAGTAACCGGTGTTAAAAAACTCATTCACATCAAAAGACCCCAACATAATCAGGCTATATCACTGGTTGTAAAAATGGATTTATTTGTGGATCTTCCTGCTGCTTTAAAAGGAAGTCATATGAGCAGAAACCTAGAACTAGTTTCAGAAATCGTTGATGAGAACAGTGATCAACCGGTTAATGATTTAGAATCTTTTTGCGCACGAACCGCAAAACAACTCCTTGAGAAACACTCCTATGCCAATCGATCGGAGATCAAAGCAGAAGCAGATTATTTTTTAGAACGAACCTATCCATCAGGATCCATCGGCATGGAACCTTACAAACTAGTTGCAGAAGCGCGAGCTAAAAAAACAGGTGAAATAAAAAAGCTCATCGGAGTCAAAGTCATCGGTATGACCGCTTGTCCCTGTGCCATGGAAATCATTCGAAAAATTGGTAACTATAACCCAGAAGATGTTCCCCCCAGTCACAATCAACGAAATATCACCACGGTCATGATCGAAGTACCCAATGACACCACAAGCGTTGATGCAAATGATCTCATTGATCTTGCCGAAGAAGCATTCAGTTCACCAACCTATAGCATTTTAAAACGAGGAGAGGAAGGAAACCTGGTCTACAAGGCTCATCAAAAGCCAAAATTCGTTGAAGACGTGGTCAGAGACATCCTCAGGTCCATTCTCAAAAAATATACCCATCTTCCCGATGATGTAATGGTAGTTGTGAGAAGTGAAAGCGAGGAATCAATTCATAAACACAACGCGTTTGCAGAACGAGTCACCACACTTGGTGAATTGAAGAAATAACCAAAAAAAACTTATTTACAATTACTACTCTGGTAACAAAACTTAAAAACAATTTTTTCATTCAATTCAACCATGGCAAAATATCACATAGCATGGCTTCCTGGCGATGGCGTGGGAAACGACGTCATGGAAGCAGCCAAAATAATCCTAGATACGGTAGGACTTGACGCTGAATATATTCATGGAGATGTGGGATGGGAATTCTGGAAAAAAGAAGGAGATCCACTTCCCCCACGAACCATAGAACTTCTCAAAGAAACCGATTGCTGCTTGTTCGGCGCAATCACATCGAAACCAAATGAGGAAGCACAAAAAGAACTTGATCCAAGTATTAAGGATAAGGAATTCATTTATTCCAGTCCCATTGTTCGACTCAGACAATTGTTAAATCTTCATACCAACCTGAGGCCTTGCAAGGCATTTGAAGGAAATCCACTAAACTACCGTGATGATATTGATCTTGTGGTCTTTCGGGAAAATACTGAAGGATTATATGCAGGAGTTGAATTCTTCCCCGTTCCAGATTCCATTCGGAAAGCGTTATCCATTCATAAAAAATTCGAGCGTTTCAAGGATGTCCCAGAAAATGATTTAGCAATTTCAACACGGATCTTTACCCGAAAAGCATGTAAAAACATTCTTACCCAGGCATTTGAATATGCAAAGAAACACAACCGTAAAAGTGTTACCGTTGTGGAAAAACCAAATGTTATTCGTGAAACCAGCGGCATGATGGTTGAAGAAGCACGAAAACTTGCTAAAAACTACCCTGGTATCGAACTCTGGGAAACAAATGTTGATGCCATGACCATGTGGCTTGTGAAAAACCCACAGGACTATGATGTGCTTGTAGCTAGTAATATGTTTGGTGATATCATCTCAGATCTCAGTGCTCAGATCATCGGTGGACTTGGGTTTGCAGCCTCAGGAAATATCGGTGATGACTACGGATTATTCGAACCAACTCATGGCAGCGTACCAAAATATGCCGGACAATACAAGGTCAACCCGACAGCGATGATGCTTTCAACGAAACTCATGCTTGATTGGCTTGGTGAAACCAAGCAAGCAGCGAAACTGCAAAACGCCATTGCCGCAAACATCAAAGCTGGAAAAGTTAACACCTATGATCTTGGTGGCAACAACAGCACACTTGAAGTCGCTGAAGATGTCGCCCGGTTATATGAGGAACAATAAACACTATTGTTTCCTTCTTTTTCACTTTTCTTTATTTCATTGTTGCTTTTTGATCACACTACGAAATGACAGCTATGCGAAGCAATCTCTGAGAAAATGCTTATAAACACCGATTTTATTTCCCCGATTGCGTCCGGAGGCTTGATGTATTATGCAAGAAAAGAAAAAAGTCATTATCATGGGAGCAGCAGGCAGAGATTTTCATAACTTTAACGTCTATTTCAGAGAAAACGATGCGTATGAGGTGGTGGCATTCACCGCGACTCAAATACCAGACATTTACGGTCGAAAATACCCACCAGAGCTCTCTGGAAAACAATATCCAGAAGGAATCCCCATTTATCCAGAAGACGATTTAACCAAACTGATCAAGGAACACAGCATCGATGAAGTCGTGTTTGCGTATAGTGATCTTCCCTATGATTATGTCATGGAAAAATCCGCAATCGTCAATGCCGCAGGAGCAGATTTCACCCTGCTCGGTCCAAACAGCACCATGATTAAATCAACGAAACCAGTAATCGCTGTCTGTGCTGTGCGCACGGGTTGTGGAAAATCACAGGTCTCAAGAACCATTTTTAAAATACTGCGTGATAAAGGATTAAAAGTAGCAAGCATCCGACATCCCATGCCTTATGATCCAGATCTTACCACCCAGATCGTTCAGCGATTTGCATCCTATGAAGATCTTGATACATACAACTGCACCATTGAAGAACGAGAGGAATACGAACCCTACATCGACATGGGAGGTGTCATCTATGCTGGTGTTGATTATGGAAAAATCCTTAAGCAAGCTGAAAAAGAAGCAGACGTTATTATCTGGGATGGAGGAAACAATGATTTCTCCTTTTACCACACCGATCTACTGATCACTCTGGCTGATCCTCATCGACCAGGTCATGAAATAAGCTATTATCCTGGTGGTGTGAACACCGCCATGGCCGATGTCATCCTGATAAACAAGGTCAACACCGCTGAACAAAAAAACATCGACCTAGTGAAAAAGAATGTGAAACAGTTAAATCCAAACGCAATCGTTATCGATGGGATCTCTGATGTTATCGCTGAACAAGGTGAACAGATCAAGGGAAAACAAGTCCTGGTCATAGAGGACGGTCCAACCGTTACCCATGGTAGCATGGCCTATGGTGCAGGAACGGTTGCTGCAAAGAACCATCAGGCTGGTAAAATCATTGATCCCAGACCATTTGCAGTGGGAAGCATTGTAGAAACCTTTGAAAAATATGATCATCTTTCCAGTGTTCTTCCTGCAATGGGATATGGGAAAAAACAGATGAAGGAACTTGAGGAAACCATCAACAATGCCGATGTGGATCTCATCGTCAGTGGCACACCAATCGATCTAACCAGGGTACTTGAAACCGATAAACAACTCATCCGAGTCCGCTATGGTGTAGGTGAGAAAACAACACAGGAACTGAACTCAATCGTTGATGAATTCATCAAAAACCATCTGTAACTCATCAACCACATTTTTTCTTTTTTATTTTATCTTTTTTCCCGCAAGAGCAAATTGTGCAAGCAATGTCTCCAGTTGAATATGTTCATTACTGCCTTCAGTCATGCGAAACTCAATCTCCCCTGTTTTATCAATGAGCTTAACCTTATCAATATCTGGAATGGAAAGATCATAAATCGAGCGATGAATCTGTTTGATCACATCCTCACCACTCAACCCGTAGGTTACTAATAACTCATAAAGTTGATTTCGTGCAGCCATGAAATCACCATCCAAAGCGGTATGAATGAGATTCTTCACATCTTCTGGTTTTGCCGTGGCACTGGTTTCATAGAGCAGTTCAGCAGTAATCTTATCGCTTATAGATGCTCCAACTTGAAGCACATTGATTGCTTTTCGAAGATCACCCTGAGACACAAAAATCAAAGTATCTAGACCATCTTTTGTGATTTCCAGATTTTCTTTTTTAGCAATATGTCGCATGTATTTTTTGATATCCGGAGCTGTTAATGGACGAAAGCGAAACACGGTACATCGGCTTTGAATAGGTTCAATGATCTTTGAAGAATAATTTACAGATAATACAAATCTACAGATTCTGGTGTAGCGTTCAATGGTTCGTCTCAATGCAGCCTGTGCATCAGAGGTCAAGGAATCAGCTTCATCAAGAAAAATAATCTTAAATGGGTTATCACCAAGTGGAGCGGTTCGGGCAAAATCCTTAATTTTTCCCCGGATAATTCCAATCCCACGTTCATCACTTGCATTTAGTTCACTGAAGTTCTGCTTCCAGGTCTCACCAAACAATTCTTTTGACAATGCAAGAGCTGACGTGGTTTTTCCAGTACCAGCGGGACCAGCGAAGATAAGATGAGGAACGTTTTTTTGCTTTACATATGCTTGTAAACGTTCTATGATATGGGTTTGACCTGCGACATCTGCAAGTGTCTTCGGACGGTATTTTTCGATCCAGATATCATCCATGAGTACTCCTTCCAGGAACCAAGTATATCTAACAGGGTCAATTAATGCTTTTGGTTAGCACAAATCCTTTATTATCTTTGGAAGATCATTGAGATGATTCGAAAAACGATGATCATCTTTGAAAAAATGAATTGAAGCCTGCTGAGCTTTTGCAAATTCAATGCTCCATTCATTGGGGACGGTCTCATCATTTGTTCCAACTAAAATATCGATTTTTGTTTGAATTTTGGATAAAAACAATTGTTCATCCCTCATTTCCTTTAAAATATGATCTGGCATATCATCAATGGTTGATAGATCAACGAATGGAGGAATAATCGCTGGATTTATCAAAATAAGATGATTAACAGTAATTTGTTTAGCTGTTTTTGCAGCTAGTAATCCACCCAATGAGGAACCAATAAGCATTGCTTGAGAATCCACACCGATTGCTTCCATAATCCTTACTATGGCATCAGCAATGTTCAGCTTTTCAGGGGGACCATCTCGATAGCTAATTGCTGTTGCCTGTAATCTTTCCCGAAGCAAGGTTGCTTTATCACCCTCAGTACTTGATAAATACCCGTGAATATAGTAATACATGATTTTTTCACTCACCAATTCATTTATTTTTCATTGAACAGTTTTACAAATACTTTTCTTTGCCGTGGACCATCACCTTCCACAAAAAATACATGCTGCCAGGTTCCCAGCCCCAGTTTCTTATTTTCAACAAATATATATTCTGATGCTCCAAGTAAACTTGCTTTGATGTGTGCATCACTGTTTCCCTCTGCATGACGATAATCAGCTTGTTTGGGAACAAGACTCTTTAACATGGTAAGGATATCTCGTTTTACACTTGGATCTGCTCCCTCATTAATGGTCACAGCCGCTGTAGTATGAGGCACATAAACGATAACTGCACCAGTTGTCATGTTCTCTTTATCGATAAGCTGTTGGATTTGTTCAGTGATATCAATCATTTCCATTCGTTTTGATGAGGAAACAGGAATCGTATACATCACAATCAAGACCGGAAATAGCCACAGGATATATAAACACTGGTTTGATTGAGAATCAATCTCCTAAGTAAAGTAAATCTTTGTATCACCATTATGCATTGGAGAAAATATCAATGAAACTAAAACCAGAAGCATTGCTTTTTGACATGGATGGGGTTCTCATCGATTCAGTCGATGCCTGGCTGAATGCATTGAATTCCGCGCTTCATTGTAAACAATATCCCCTGATCTCAAAACAAGAATTCATCAGTAAATACTGGGGTCATGATCTCAAAGACACGCTTCATCTGATGAACATTCCCGATCATATCCTTGATGAGTGTAATCATCATTACCACCATTTTGTATCAAATGTCACCGTTTTTCCAGAGACCATTCGTACTCTTCAACAACTCAAACACTATCCAAAAGCAATCATAACAAATACCAATCAAATCCTGACGGAAAAAATCCTTACCCTTCTTAAATTAGCTTCCTTTTTCACGGTTATAACCACGGGGGACATGGTAGAACATGCGAAACCTCATCCTGCACTTATCTATAAAGCATGTGAACTTCTTAATGTCAAACCAAACAAAACGGTTTTAATCGGTGATACTGCTAGTGACGTCAAGGCGGGACGCACAGCAGGAAGTACAGTGATCGGGGTTGGCATTGATGCAGATTATACCATTCAAACACTTTCAGAATTACCCCTTCTTCTCCAGAGTACATAAACAAAATATAACAAGGTGAACTCATATGAAAAAAGACTTTACCACTTTACAACAAAAAGCATATGATCTCGCAAGCACCTATGAAGCAGAACGAGGCAGTTGTCCACAAGCAGTACTCGCTGCGGTCATGGAAACCATAGATATTGGAGATGAACACACCATTAAAGCAGCAGATGGACTAGCCGGAGGAACATCACTTTCAGCAGAAGGAACCTGTGGCGCCCTCGTCGGAGGGATCCTTGCTATTGGTGCCGTTGTCGGAAGAAGTTATGAAGCATTTTCACAGGGTCAAAAAAAACGACGAGTGTTTCAAATATCAAAACAGCTTTTTGACCGATTTGAACAAGAATACGGTGGAGCACTCTGTAAGCAAGTACAAACCAAGTTATTTGGACGAAGCTACCGTTTGATCGATCCCAAGGAATATCAACTGTTTGAAGATGCTGGTGCACACGTTGATAAATGTCCAAAAGTTGCTGGAAACGTTGCTGCCTGGACTATTGAGATTCTCGAACCATTGATTAATAAAGAAAAATAATTTCTTTAGATAAACTCAACCTTATATATCCAAAGTCTTATCCGTTGTTTTCTAGCGTATGAATGAGAAAACAATACCTCATTGAGACACATTCGATAGTTGAGAACAATAGATGTTGATTTCTGAAATACATTCACAGTAATCCTAATTAATCCTTGTCTTTTCTGTTGGCTTCATCTCACAACGAATCAAATGTTATTTCTGCATTATGAAGGGTAAAAAAAGGAATGTCATCTTAATTTACCTTGAACACTTTATACGAGGCGACTTTCTAAATAATCAAGCCTATTTATACGAATCCATAGGCTGAGGCAAACAAGCAAAATGGTGTTCTGACAACATATGTTTAAATAGAAAAGACGGGAAAACTATAATCATCCTATAATAAAAAGGATGGTGAGAAATAGACTATGGAAGAAATTATTGTTGCCTCCGCTCTTGCATCTGCTACTGCAAGCTATCTACCATGTCCATTACAATTCCTCTAAAAGAGAATAACACCATATTCTCATAATTCGTTTTTTTCTTTATTTCATTTGAGATCTGGGGTTAGCTTTAATAAATACCAGTTCATTTCTTTTTCCGGATGTGGAGATGCACGATTACCAATCAGTCTTACTGATTTCAATGCCGTTTGCTGGCATTGATATTCCATCAATTCAACTCGGAACCCTTGAAAGTTATTTACGACAACGACAGATACAAGTTGATAGCAAACATCTGTATGTTTCTGCAGCTGATCAATATGGAATCGCTCATTATAATTTTTTGATTTATCCACCGAATGATTCCTATACCGCTCAACTCTTTTTTATTAAACACGTGTTTCCACAGCATTATCAATCACATCAAACTGAAATCAAAGCTTATTTTGATCAAAAGATATCCAAAAACAACCAAGAAAAAACATATAATCTAAGCTATGAAGAATACCAGAGGCGCACCGATTCCTTTTATCAGCACATCATCGATCAGCTTAATTGGAAAGACTTTGACATCATCGGATTCAGCTGTAACTATGGTCAATTTCTACCATCCCTTGCCTTTGCCCAACACATTAAAAGCCAAGATCCTACCAAGCATATCGTATTTGGTGGAAGCAGAACTAGTGGTCAGCTAGGCAAAGCTACGCTTCGTTGTTTTGATTATATTGACACCATTGTATCAGGAGAAGGTGAAGAAGCTCTCTACCAGTTAAGCCTAAATCCTTCAAGCTTTGACCACATTCCCAATCTCATCTATCGAAAGGATTCAATCATCACCATCAATCCCAATTATCATCCCATTTCTCTATCAGATACACCACTTCCACAATATAACTCATTTTATCAAACACTTTCACAATCATCAGTTGAAACCCAGCAATACCATCAATACTACGGCCGGCTGCCAGTAGAAATCTCCAGAGGATGTTGGTGGAATAAATGTAGTTTCTGTAATCTTAATCTACAAGCAGACCAATATAAAGAAAAATCATACCCGAAGATAATAGACGAGATTACACAGTTGTCAAATCGCTATCGTCTTCTCAGCATTCAACTCATAGGAAATACCCTTCCCGTCAAAGATATCGATGGATTTCTCCACCAGCTTAGTAAGCTAAAAAAAGATTACACATTCATTGCTGAAGCACGAGCAGATCAATTTCAAAGAAATCACTATACTGATTTAAAACAAGCAGGAGTATCCATTTTACAAACCGGTATCGAATCACTGAGTAGACACTACCTACAAAAGATGAATAAGGGAGCAACGGTCATTGAAAACCTTGCTGCTTTGAAATACTGTCAGGAAAGATCCATTGAAAATCATTACAATCTCATCATCGGCTACCCAAACGAAGATGATACTGATTTCATGCAGACACAACAGCTTGTAAAATGCATTCAGTCATATATAGATCCTCCCAGACTCTGCACCCTTCGTCTCGTCTATGAAAGCCCAATCTATAATCATCCTGATGAATATGGAATCGATAAAGTAACCAACACCCAAATAGATCAACTACTTTTCCCAGAGAAAATACTTCAACAACAGATCTCGTTTGTCTATGACTACACATCCAAACAAAATAAAAATCTAGACCGCTGGAACGATCTCATTGATCAATGGCAAAAGGAACGAACCAGACGAAAACACTATATGCTTCAAACCAAACAAGACAGTGATCGATATGTTTTTTATTTCATCGATGGGCAGACATTTTTAAAGATCTATGATAAACGAAATAAAGAACACATCAAAATCTATATCCTTGATTCATTTGAACGAAAGTTGTTTCTCAACTGTTTATCCATTCAGCATCTAGAACAGTTGAAACACCGCTTTAATCACCATGATCCACTTCAACTCACCGAAACCCTTGACTGTTTTGTGGACAGAGGGATCATGTACGAAGAAGACAAGAAATACCTAAGCCTTCCCTTACAATACCGCCTTTTAACGGGTTTATACAAAAAAGAGCATCAACCATTTAAATCCTGGTCTGATCAAATCATAATCAGTTTGAACACCGATTAGGAAATCTCATCAAAGAGTTTTGGCAGAAAGGTTTCTTTATAGACAGAAATATCGCCATAGAAACTATAATTACGGATGACATTTGGAAAAGTTACATTCATATCCTCAAGAATAGTGACCACATCATTTGCTGATTCCACGATGAGTTCGATTTCCAGATCACACAAACCAACCGATGTGCTAATGTAAATAACGCAAGGATTCTGTTTGAACTCATTGATCAATCGTTCTTTTTGTTGATGTTCCTTTAAATAAATATCTGCCTTAAACCGTTTCAAGCCTATTTTTTCAAGATTAATATTTACTCGATATGCTTGGATGACACCGTTTTCCTCTAATTTATTGATCCGATACTTCATAGTCTGTGACGATGCATCATATTTTTTTGCAAGATCAACCAATGGCAGGCGTGCATTCAACGCAAGTTCATTGAGTAATCGATAATCCAATTCATCGATTTCAACCGGTGAACCCACTCCAAACCGATCAAAGACCTCTCTTGTTTTCGTATTAGTTTTCTCAGGCAGAAGAAATGATTGAAGAAAGCCAATTCCTCTAATGTAAACAGAGAAAATCCTGGTTTCAAAATGATTTCCAAATCGATTCAATGCAGTGTTCCAGAATTGATAGAATTCATTGAGATTCTTTACCCATACCACTACCACAAGATCATATTTTCCAACGATACTTCCCACCGTGCAAATATTCTTATAACTAGTGAAATACTCAATGATTTGCTTTTTGATATCCGGTGAGATATACTGAAAATTAATATAATATCGAAAGAGAAAATACCCGAGTCGATATGAATCAATCACGGTGTAGTAATTATTGATAATGCCTTGTTCCTCTAGTTTATTTATTCGATAGGAAACCACATCTTTTTTTAACCCAACTTTCTTGCCTATCATCGAATACGATCTGCGTGCATCCTTATCTAATTCATAAAGAATCTTCCTATCCTTCAAATCCAGTTGCATAACCCTATTTCCATCAAAAGTAAAAAAAATAGTACTATTTTAGAATTTTGTAGGAATCATGAGGAGTTGGGCTTTATGTAACCGATTTTTCTTTTTTTAACATGGGGGAATAAAAAAAATGAAAGCAACATCTTATGGAAAAGGTCCAATAGCCTCACTCTCTATTAGGTTTTTCCATTGGTTCCCCGTAACACAGGTTGTCATACACCAAAATATAAAAACCTCCGGAGGTCGAGCCTAAGTGTATTTTTTCCTCCTCTCTTATACCATCCTTGGAGCAGGTATCAAATTTATCGACTCGGCCTTCGATGAAAAAGCTTTTAACAAAACAATTGCCCTGATACTTGCTCCCTTCCTAGGTCTTCTCTGGGCCTATACCATGTTTATTAATCCTTTTTCATCAACTATTCTATTCGCCATACTGATTGGGGTGCTATTAAAGGGAAAAATCGATAACATAGCTCATGTGTCTGGTGTTCTGGTCATATTTCCACTCATTTTGTTTTTTGGAGTTAGGCTCTTATGGATTCCGCTCTTGTTTTTAGCTTTTGCTGCAACACTAGATGAGTTTGGAAATGATGTAATGGAAAAAAATCCTCAAAAGGAAAAAAAGACGTTTTGCTCGTGGTTTCTTCATTCCTTTTTTGATCAACGTTGGATGCTGAAAAGTGCTTTGTTTTTCCTTTCCATCATTGGAATCATTCCATTTGCTTTCTTTATTGCCATGATCTTTTTTGATTATTCATACCTAACCGTTCGGTATCTAAGTGAAATCAAGCAAGGAAAAAGAGAAGGAATGGGACAAATCGAAGTGAAAATAAAATCACTCTTGTTTCAAAAAACACCATCTAAAAATTAAGGGTTTGCAATCAAATTCAAATATTTTAATTAAATGGGAGACAAGATTTATAACCGCTTTAATTATACTTAATTCAATAGTTTAATTAATAAATATTATTTTCATTATTTAATGGAAATTGAGGAAAGATGGAGAATGAAGAAGATATTAAATATACTAAAAAATGACATTATTTTAGTCAAAAATATTAAGGTTAAATCCATTAAAGAGAGCATGAATAGATACAATTACTTTCACTTATTTAAAATAAATTATTTATTTTCATCTAATAATGATTTAAATGATTAATATTTACATAATAAATAGAATAAATTGTTCATTTATACATATATTAAATTTTTATGATAATATTATTAAATCACAATTGCATTATATCATACAAGGGGGCAAATGAGTATTGATCTAACAACGATCCTAGGGGAAAATATTTTTGGACTCATTATAGCCTATATCATTTTAGGATCAGGAATAAAATATATCGATGCTGCATTTGACAATAAAGTATTCAACAAGACCTCAGCAATCATCATTGCCCCACTGCTTGGTATCTTTTGGGGAATTATCATGTACAGTAGTCAAACATCAGCAACAATACTTCTCGCTGTTGTACTTGGGGTCTTTTTCAAAGGAAAAATCGATAACAGAGCTCATCTCATCGGATTCTTTACGGTTCTCACCATCGTAATCATATTCAAAATACAACCATACATCTTCCCGCTTGTTTTTCTTACTGCAGCAGCCGTCGTGGATGAAGTGGGAAACGACGTCACCGATGGCAACAAAAAAAACTTTTATAGCCATCATTTTTATCAACAATTCAGTCTCTATTTTTTTGGCAGACGATACCTGATGAAAGCAGCAATTCTATATCTTGTTCTTATGGGTCTATTTTCCCTTGAATACTTTTTAGCGTTCCTTCTCTTTGATGAAGCATACATCATTACTAGCATCTACAGTAACTCCCGCAGAGAACTAAAAGAAAATAATGATAAAGGAAAAGCTATTACCACATAATAACAGAGAGGATGGAGATGGAAAAACACTGCGATGTACTCATTGTTGGGGCAGGGCCTGCTGGATGTGCCACAGCCTATGCCACTGCAAAAAAAGGGTTGAACACCATTATCATCGAAGAACATGATGAAATAGGAAAACCCATTAAATGTGCTGAAGCTATTGGATCCTATCTTTTTGAGTATTTACCCTTTCCAATTCCTCAAGATCAACTTCTCTGGAAAATAGAAGGAATGTATTTTTGGGCCGATGGACTTGCATTCAAAAAAACCGGAAGGATATGGCAAGGATACTCAATTAACCGATCAAAGTGGGATAAATGGCTTTCAACAAAGGCAATAAATCAAGGAGCAAAAATTTTATTAAATACACAATTAGAATCATTGTTTTACGATGAACGAAAAAACATAACAACCATTATTGCAAAAAGAGGAAATGAAAAGATATCAATTAACGCAAAATATGTTGTCGGAGCAGATGGCATTGATTCTACAGTTCTTAAACAGATTCATAAAAGATCAGATGTCCCTGTTGGACATGTGAAAAGTTATGAGATGAAAAATTTAGATTTAAAATATCCTCAATATGAGCAAATCTTTATCGGTGAATTTGCACCAAGAGCCTATGCCTATATCTTTCCATTGTCCAAAACAAGGGCAAATATCGGAATTGGAACCATATACAAAGATAAGGATTTAGATGATCTTTTTGATACTTTTTTAAAGGTTCCCATTGTAAAAAAACAAACAAACAAAGGAAAAATTGTAATTGAAAAAAGTGGAACTGCACCAGTAAAAGACCTATCCGAGAGAATCGCTTATCATAATGTCTTTCTTACAGGAGATGCTGCAAATCAGAATATCAAACCATTTATCGAAGGAAATCTACCTGGAATAATCTGTGGTGGCATATTAGGTAATTTTATATATGAAGTAAATCAAGGTAAAAGACAAACTATAGAATATGATGCTGAAATACATAAGCAATTTCATATAATCAAAGAATCAGAACCATATGCTGATTTGGTATATGGTGAAAGTAAGGTTGATAATCATATCTATCCCCTATTAATGCTTTCTCTCATGAGCGAAATTATCCAACCAACAGAAAATGAGATGAATAAATATATCAAAAAAGGACATTCGTTCTTGAAAAAATATATCCTAGATAATGGTGGATACATTGAAGAATAAATACCATATTGTTATTGTGGGTGCTGGACCCGCTGGTGTCTCGGCAGCTTATTTTTCAAAATTTTTTGATCAACAAAACAAATACGATATTCTTCTTCTAGAAAAATTAAATCAAAAAAAATATGATTTCTATCATCGCATGTGTGGAGGCTGTATTAGCAATCAGGCATTTACAGAAATTTACCCGATAAAAGCAAATCATATTATCGAAAAAATTAAAAAAACAAGGGAATATGTAGTTGATGAGTTTATCTTAGAACATAACATCGATGGATATATACTCGATCGGCCAGCATTTTTACATCACATAATCGATTCATATGTACAAAAAGGGGGTGAATTTGAAAGAGATAAAATCATCAATATTCAGCAAAAAGATAACAAAATTTCATTACAACTACAATCTGGTAAAATAGTAAAAACTGATTATCTTATTGCGGCAGATGGACCACAATCATTCATAAGGAAAAAATTAGATTTTCCCTCAGTTAGAACGGTTTCCGCTGTTCAATATATCATTGATAAAACACCTGAAGATAATTCAGTCATCCAATTTTTCTATGATCAACGATATCATGGTGATTACAAATGGATTTTTCCTAATGGAAATTCCATTAAAATCGGTTTTCCCATTGGTACACCAAAAGAAAAATCGATACAAACTGAAGTCATTGAGAAACATGCTCGAAGTATAGCATATGGAGATATTGAAAAACGAGTGAAAAAGAATATATTGCTTATTGGTGACGCCGCTGGTCAAACTAATGCGTTAAGCAAGGGTGGAATTCGACCTGGAATGTTTGCTGGAAAAAAAGCAGCAGAAGCAATAATGATTCATCAAGATCCCAAATTCTATAATAAGGAATGGGAAAGATCATTATTTTCTTCATCACTTATAAACGATGTTTTCGAAAGTATTAAGACTATGACAAATGATCAAATCATAGAACATCTTGAACCATTTCAACATTCTTTCCTTTTCTCAATGATCAAAATTCTTATCAATAAAAAATATCGAAAATATAGGAATATCTACAAGGGATATGCATTAGAACAGAAAATCGGATGGTAATTCATCATTAATGAAAAGAAGCTACATTAAATGATTCCTGAAGAAGATGAGGAAGTTTGTTTGTTTCCTTTTTCGCTTCACCCAATCCATGAAGGACTAAGAAATCATCTCCGATTCGTTCAGTGATTTTCTCTTTCACTTTATATACTTCTCGCCCCAGTGTTTCTAATCTTCCTGCACATGATGAAATAAGAACAAAAGAGGGATCATCTGGAAGTGCATTGAACGATTCATCAACGACATCAATCAGGCTTTTTCCACTAGCAGTGAAAAATTCCAATTCATCACTGACTACATCATGTCCAAGCAACAAATAATCACCAAGAAATGAAGCGATGGGATAAGGATGAAGAGTACCATCCTGATGATAACAACCAACAGGTATGAAGGGAGTAATTCGGTGGATATTTTCTTCGGTGATAATGTCTTTTGATAAATTTCTTTTTTCAAAAAAAACATCCGTTGCAGATCTATTATCCAGAGTCTTTATCACATAATTCCAATTCTCAAGGCCTGTTATTTTTGATTTTTCACCAGTTGACATCATTCCAAAACTAGAGTGAATATCAATTGACAAATCAATATTTATTCCCAGCAGCAATGCAGCATTCTCAAAGACTTTCTTTCCATAGAACTGATAATGATTAGTATAATTATTATCATCATTTGTGGAAATACCAAGAAGTGAATAATCCATTAATTGTTTTGAAATCTCCATGAGAACCTCTGTTTCTCGGCCAAGACCTACCTGATTAATTCTGGTTGAAATATTAGTTAGTTTCGAAAGTAGTTTAGATGCTGTGGCATCCTTAATAATCTTCATTGTTCCAAAACGATCTGATTGAGGAAGAGTAGGACCGGATATAATAGAAAAGAGGAATTTTTGTTTATAGGAACTCTGCTTCAATCCATGCAAGATCTGAAGGGATGCCTGACGACCTGCTTTTTTTGGACTTCGCTTTGTGTGTTCACCCAAACCAGTTGATACATCCATATGTGGATAACTGATGGCAACAGCGGTTGTACCTCGAGTAAAACATCCATGCCTATTGATGAAACCAGCAAGTGTTCCACCAATCAAAGGAGTATTTTCTGGAAGCACATCCCAAATACCATTCAAAAACTCCTGAAATCCACCATGATTTTTCAAATGAATTGTCGAAAAAACAAGGAAAAAATCAGGGCCATTACTTAATCCATCAAGTGTTGTTTCTGCCACCTCTCTTCCAGCCTCCCGGGCATCCCATTTCCGGGACATGCCAACACTTGCCTCAAACTCTTCATTACTCATACCCATTCCATCCTTTATTTTCAATATATTCTAAAGAATATCTTCCTATTTCTATGTTTTTATATTTTTTTTGCTTTTTTAGGTAAATACCATTGAATTGAAACTAATATTTGAATATTCAAAACCCATTTTTGGAGTATATGTGGATTCCCCACCAACATAGAACACGATAAATGGATTATCTGTCATATATCTCCGTACCATTTCTCTTACATCATACATTTTATAGCCTAATGTTTCAAAACGAGTGATACAAGAGGAAAACAACCCAAATTTCGGTTTTCCCGAGATTGCAACCAAATTTTCTTCTATTGCATTGAACAATTCCTTTCCATTTATGGTGAGAATGGTTGCCTTTGACCCGATCAATCGACAGGTTAATACTAATGAGTTTCCTAAAACAATCCCAATCACATGTGGTGAACGTTTATCATCTGATAGCACGGATGTTCTTCCACCAATAGGAAAATAAAACGTTGTTTGCAACCAGGTATCCTCATTAATTGCCTCACATGGCCAGTTCAATAAGCGTAATAACTCCTCCAATGCGGGTTTTCCATTGATCTGATGGATGATACGACAATCCTTACTTATTTTGGTGATCTCAAACTCAATTTCAGTTTTCTTCATCCTATCCGTCGTTTTTGCTGAAATATTCCACGACGATTTCATACCAAGGCTAACTACCGCATTTCTTAATACCTGATCATTACAAAACTGATAATTCTTCACTCCTGGTCCATCATCAAGTGTTGCCCCACTCAGCATGCAATAATCTGGAAAAAGAGAAACCATTTCCTCAACGACTTCCTCATCTCGAGCCACACCCATTTGCAGTGTCTTCTGAGTAAATGAAAAAGACTTCATCAATGCAGAAGGCAATACTCCGGGTTCAATGATCTTCCTAGCCCCAATTGAGGGTATATATGGTACTTCAGCTCCAGAGATAATATGCAACAACGAACCATTCTCATAGGAACTTGCTGTGAGTTGTTTTTTAATCTGATTTGCACAGTGATTTGCAGCTTTCTTTGGATTCCGTTTGGTGTTATGGCCAACTCCAACTGCAACATCCATTTGATCTGATGAAACCGCTAAGGCTGTTGCTCCTCGAGCGTAGCAGCCATCATTATTTACAAATCCTCGGATTGTTCCTCCAATTAGTTTCACTTGTTCAGGGAAAATATCATAGATGCCTTGTAATAGATTCTGAAATCCACCATTTTTTTGATAATGAATCGTTGAAAACAACACAATGAAATCCGGAATATCATCTAATTTCCGTTGAAGCAACGTTGCAAGCTCTTTACCGGATTCCTTTGCATCCCAGCCTCTCGTGGTTGCAATCACTGCTTTATATCCATCAGTATCCATGTGGCCTCTAGCACTCCTCTGATATGAGTCTTTATTTTCCTAGTATTTTCTGTAACCTAGGCATTTTTTTCAATGGTGAACAAATTGAGACTTTCATAAAGATGATGAGAACCATAATCCGGATGAGAAAAACTCTCACCGGAAAGAAAAACAACTAGAAACGGTGCCTTAAGTTTTTCAAATTCCTCATGAATATGATACATTCTGCCGCCTAGGGTTTCAAGAAATGTTTCACAAGCAAAACCAAAAAGAAGAGAGATATCTTTTTTACAGATGTGCTCTAAATGCTTTCGAATATTCTGATAAATACTTCCAACTGACAGAGAAAGTAGGGTAAGATGCTTTTTTTTGATCTGACTTCCCCCAATCAAACTATCTCCATAGATAATACCGATGACTACCGAATGCCAAATACCATTTTCCTTAAATCCAAGTGGATAATAAAACGATTTCTTAAACAATTGATGCGTTCGCTTTGGCTCAGTAATCTCAATATTCAACTCATCAAACAAATGCTTCCGAGCACTTTTCCCATTTAACTTTTTGATGACATGTTTATCAGCAGATAATTCAGTGATATGAAACGTTTTATCTAAAGGTTTACACCCTTGAATGGTTTCAAAACCAACAGTATGTGGAAATGACACATTCATTGCAACCAATGAATGCTTCGTGATCTGATCATTACAAAACTGAAAACTGCCTAGCATTTTATTATCATCCATGGTACAGCCACCAATAACTAAGCGATCAGGATATGCTTCAGCAAGATAATCAAGTATCTCATCAGCTCGATCAAATCCATAGTTCAGCTTGGTCATCAATGGAATCGTTTTCACCAGTTGATTTCCAATTGCTGAAGAAAGAATTACATTTTTTTGGCCTAATCCTGGAATATTAGGAATAACAGCAGTTGGTGCGAACTCAACAACGATATTATTTTTATATTTTGGTTGATCCCGCAGGGATTTCATCACCTTTTTCACTGCTTTTCGTGGATTCTTTTTGGTGTTATGACCAATTGCTGTTTCCACCTCAAGCTTGTCACCATACAAACACAACAGAACCACTCCACGTGTGAAACACCCATCATGAGTCATAAAACCTGAAACCGATCCACCAATCAATGGTATCTCTGAAAAGCAATTGCGAAGTGAAGAAAGAATGTTATCAAACTCTGATTCATAATGAATCGTTGAAAATAAAAACAATGCCTTTGGTTGTTCATCACACTTATTTGTTTTCTCGATAAGGTCCTCAGCAACACTCAATCCATCTTTTTGTCGAGAAACAGCGATGTTCACCTGAAGAGTATCCGTTGTCATAGACACCTCATCGTTTGGTCATGACCACATTATCCCTCGTGTTTCCTTACGCAGGAACCGCTGCTACTTGATCTTGAGCTTCCATCACCTTCAATATTTCCCGGCGAGCATTTTCCATTTCAACTTCAATTAAACCTTTATTTGCAAGCGCTGGAATAATGGCGACAAGAGCATTTTCCGTATCAGGGAAAACAAAAAACAAGGTTTCATAATCCTGCATCCGAAAATCCATTTCACTTAACCCAGTTTGAGAATACTCACGGATCACATGAAACACATCATCCATAGCTCGATGAATGATATCCCAGGTATCGTAAATCTCTGGTTTAAATGCATCCGTTCCACTACTTGGCATTACACTAATCATATTTTGCCGAGCGACCATACAAGCCAGAATATCATCAAGTCGCAACAAATCGTCCAATACTTCTGCAATTGGATCATTGCCCATCCTTATTCACCAATCCCACTGATTTTCACATAACCATGAATCAGTTTAAAACCTTTTCTATAAAATCAAAGAAATATTATCTTTTTGAAGAATATACGCATATTATTTACCTTTTCTTTGACAAAAATGTACTTAGATGAGGAATTCATACAATTAAATAAAGACATGAAATCAATACCAGAACAAATCTATGATCATCTCTTAAATTCATTTGGTCCACAGCACTGGTGGCCTATGAATCACCTACACCATCAACAAAATGGATCTGATCCTCGATTTGAAATCATGATCGGAGCAATTCTTACCCAAAACACTGCCTGGACTAATGTTGAAAAAGCAATTCAAAATCTAAAAAAACATACAATGCTAAGTCCTCAAGCAATACATGATGCTGATGACTCTTTATTAAAAAAACTCATCAATCCCTCAGGTTTTTTCAATCAAAAAGCAAAACGATTACAAATCTTATCACACCATCTTCTTACGCATTATGAAGGTGAACTCTACACATTTTTTTCCCAGCCAACATCAAATCTTCGAAAAGAACTTCTTTGCTTACATGGAATAGGACCAGAAACCGCTGATTCCATCCTGCTGTATGCTGGAAACAAACCCATATTCGTCGTTGATGCCTATACAAAACGCCTCTGCAGACGACTACCATTACCACCAAATCCAGAATCATACGATCAAATACAACAGTATTTCCAAGACCATCTTTCCAGGGAATACAAACCCAAAGAACTGGTTCCAATATACAATGAATATCATGCCCTCATCGTTGAACTTGGAAAACGCTTCTGCAAAAAACAAAAACCACACTGCCCAGAATGCCCACTTAACAAACAATGCAGCTACCCTGAATCATCATAGTAGCTCTTGCACCTTTGATTGCATGATCTCAGCAGGGATATCAGGTAGAGAAATCAACTGAGTCGTTCCTAATTGCCCTTTCCCAGATTTTTTAAGCATGATAAACCCTGCGTTTTCAATTTCCTTCAAATACTGCCAAAACCGAGTATGCGCCCGAGGCTGAACATTGGCCTGTTCACAGACAAACGCATAGGTTTCCTCTGCATCACCCGTATTCACATAGGCTGTACCATCCCGAGAAAGCCGTTGTGCAATCGCCTGCAAGGTGAGCAGATGATGCTGTGAAAGATTCTGTAGTTTCGTTTCCGTGACCACTGAATAAGTCTCAGCCTTTGCTGCACGAACATGTTCAGGAGTCATCTCATTTCTATGTTGATTATCTGCAGCAATACCTGCTTTCCATAACAGTTCAATGGCAAATCGGGCATCACCCCATTCCGATGCGATATCAGCGATGAGTTCGACACTATCATCCTGAACCGTTGCCGAGTGAAAGGCAAGCGCTCTTCGCTGTTCAATAATATCAAACAATTCATCACGCGTATAAGCGGAAAGATTGATCACATTACTCCGTTTAAATGTACTCAACGCCGATGAATCAAGCATGGAAAGCACATCCTTTTGAGAGATCAATAACAATGAAACCGGGATGCTCTTGTCAGTGGATTCATCAGAAAAACGAGTGAGATCATAGACCAACTCCGATCCGCTCTTCTTTAATAACGCATCGGCTTCATCAAGAGTCACCAATAATTGTGCATCACGACGCTGCAACTGGGTTCTTAACACCCGGAGCATCTCCTGCACACTAAACCCCCGATCAGGGAACCGTGAATCAAAATGATTTAAGATTCCCAGCAGCGCCATGGCATCAGTGGATCGTTTCCGACAGTTAATATGAACCGATTCAATGATGACACCATTCCTGCGGGCAATCGGAAGGAGTTTCTCACAGAATTTTTTAGCCATCGCGGTCTTCCCAGTGCCAACTGGTCCTTTAATCACCACGTTTTGTGATACATTAGAAAGCAAGGGTTTGAAATATTGTGCAAGCAATCGAAGCTGATCGTCTCTATGCGGCAGGTTCTCAGGAATATAATCAAAATCCAGTTTAGATACATCCTTCATCACCGATGATGATCGGAGTTCATTTTCAATGACATCTTCCATTAGCACATCATAATACAATCAGTTCATAAAACTTTATCTGAAAAACACCAAGAGAAAAGCAAGAGTTTAAAACAAGGACTAGTTATAAACTGATGCAATCATGACAGAAGATCATGACATACAACAATCATTACAATTCCTCAAAGACCAGTTTCAATGGTACTACCAATCCTGCCCTGAATTTCTACCAGATCGATTCAGTCGAAGAGAGTTTGCCTTTGTTTTCTTCGGTGGGCATGGTATGATGCGTCACATTGGTTTTCAACGAAAAAAGCAATTTTCTGATTTCCTGAAACAAAAAGCCCCTGCTCATGCTTATTACTCAACTGCCTACTATCAAAAACCAGATGCTTCAACTATGAATGATAAAGAATGGATGGGAGCCGAACTCATCTTTGATCTTGATGCCGATCATCTCCCCAATGCTGAGGAAATCCCCTATGAAAAACAACTCAGCCTGGTGAAAGATGAGTTTTACAAACTAGTGGATGATTTTCTCATGAATGATTTTGGATTCGATGAACAGCATCTTGAGCTCTATTTCAGTGGAGGCCGCGGGTATCATTGTCATGTGAAAGACCCTCGAGTGCTTCAATTGGATAGCGGTGAACGACGGGAAATCGTTGATTATATCATTGGTAGAGATCTTCGTGATGGACTCGTTCTTCACAAGGAATCAATGGGGACCACTCAGATCAAGGGAAGAACGGTATCCACCGGAACCACACTTAAAATGCCCTCACCCAATGAACCCGGCTGGCGAGGACGTATCAGTCGAGGTCTCATCGATATACTTGATGAAATCATAAACAGCAAGGATCCTCTCAAGAAGCTCAAAGAATATGGGGTGAGCAAACAAACCGCTGAAAAACTGCTTGATGATCTTTCAGAGGAGCGAATCAACCGAATAAAACAAGGAAAACTTGATCAATCAACTTCCATTCGTCGGTTTTTTTTAAATAGTGCACTGCGAAACACCGCAGTTTCCTTTGCATCTGGTGAAACAGATGAACCAGTGACCTGTGATGTGAAACGATTGATCCGGCTTCCCTATTCATTACATGGGAAGACCGGACTGCAAGTCACCCCGGTCACTCTTGATAATCTAAAGGGTTTTGATCCTCTTTCAGATACCATCGTCTTTTCAGATGATCCCGTGAGCATCAAGATGAATACTCCTCTTACGATTACCATGAACAAAGAACCATTTCATCTTTCTGAAGGAATAAATGAGGTCCCTTGTTATCTTGCAGTGCTATTAATTGGAAGAAAACAAGCTGTCATTCAATCAAAACAATAATTCATTATATTGCAATCGATATTTGAATCGACTTAACATTTATCAAACCCGATCATTATATCCCCTGAGCTGACTATTATGGATGCTGAAGAACTCAGTTATAAAACGCTTCGAAAAATTCAACAAAGCGAACGACAATCGCCAACGTTAACTCATATTCATCCCGAGTTTTACCCAGAACTCAGCCGGTATCTTTCTCGTCTTCATAATCGGTTGGAAAAAGAAAATACTCCTCAAAAACAAATGCTTCTTCATGAGGAACTACAAAACATTGAAAAAATCGCTCGAAATATCTATGAACACCGTGAGAAAAAACTGATCCTTGCCGCGGTATCCAAGGCCCGAGGTGGATCGCCATCATTAAAAAATATGGTACGTGAAGAAAAAACTTTTTTTCAGAATCTGTTGAATCTCATTTTTGATGCTCGATCATCTATTTTAGATCAGAACCCTGGTGAGCAAACAAATGAGGTAAAAAAGGAAATACCGAAAGAACCAAATGATTTTAAAGAACACAGAACACCTGAACAACAACAAGAAACAGCACCAGTTCAGCAAGAAAAGGAACTCAGAGAACCAAACACCCATCCATTGATTCGAGTGCTTAAAGAAATGCCTTCATTTGTGGGAACAGATACCAAAACCTATCATCTCAATAAGGGTGATATTCTTTCCATACCTGAGGATATGGCCGAGATGCTCGTCAAAAGAAAGGTTGCACAAAAACTCAATCAAGGCTAGGATAGATCAGATTAAAACCAGGTGCTAATACGGTCTTGAAGGTGTAATGTATTGAATAGCAAGTTAATCAAAACAGATCTTTTCCAGAAAAAATTCGATAAAACGAAAGTAATAAATCGGATAGATATATTAAGTTCATCGGTTCTGATAACATGCATTGTCCACATTTTTCCAATGGTGAGCGTAACTGTAAGGAAATCTGTAAGAATGTTTTACATCTCATTGATAATGAAATATGCACATCAGATACTCATCAGAAATGTCCTTATTATCAAATAATTGAACAACCCAATCGTTTATGTGAATTTATCTTGAAGTGTAATGAAAACGATTTTGCCTTTAGCCTTGAATTACAAGATATGATTACTATTGCCAACACGTACTGTCTTCACCAAGAGAACAAAAAAACTTGTGCACGATACAAATATTTTAAAAAAGAAGAAACCCCTCATCCACGGTTATTGCCAGATAACACTTTGCTTCCAATACAATAAAACAATATGCTACAGTGAAAAGAAAGAACCAAAATGTCATCTAATAAAATCGTGAATTCATTTGCTTACCTTTTTATATTACCTCCTTATTACCTTCAAAACCTAATAACTGCTAAAAGGAGTTAGCTATGAAAAAACCAAGAAAAATCAAGACGTACTGTCCTTTCTGTAAAAAACATACAGACCATGAGGTTCATCGAGTGAAGAAAAGAAAGGCAAGTGAGATGAAACAAGGACAACGTCGATTTCGCCGTGTGATGAGAGGATACCGGGGATTTCCCCGTCCAAAACCAGAAGGAAGGGAGAAAACCAGTCGACGCGTCCCTCTTCGGCTAACTTGTGTTACCTGTAAAAAAAGCATTCAACCGCCAAGTCAACGGGCGAAAAAATTCGAAGTAGAATAGGTGGGCACGTATGAAAAAACCAAACAGTAAATTTATTAAAGTCCGCTGCAAGGATTGTGAAAATGAACAAGTGTTGTTCAACAAACCAAGTTCAGTGGTCTCCTGTCATATCTGTGGTAGCAAACTTGCTATTCCAAAAGGTGGAAAAGCAGATATCAAAGGAGAAGTCCTTGAAATCATCGAATAACATCATAGGTTCACTATCATGTTAAAAAAAGAATACCCTGATGAAGGAGAATTTGTCATCGGCACCGTAATCAAGGTGCAAAACTACGGTGCATTTGTTTCTTTAGATGAATATCCAGACCGGGAAGGATTCATCCATATTGCTGAAATCGCCAGTGGATGGGTAAAACGCATCAGAAATCACATTAAAGAAAAACAAAAAGTCGTCTGCAAAGTAATGAGCATTGACAAATCTAAAGGACATGTGGATCTCTCCCTTAAAAGAGTCAATGATCATCAAAAACGAGAAAAGATCAAAGAATGGAAGAACAATCGAAAAGCAGCACGTCTCTTTGAAATGCTTGCGGAAGAACTGGGCAAAACAATTGAGGAATGCTTTGACAGCTTCGGTGAGAAACTGGTTCAACAATACGGATCACTTTATGAAGCATTTGAAGAAGCAGCTTATGATCCAGACATCCTTGAAGAAGATGGATTCAGTGGTGAATGGCTAGAACCCTTAACCCAGATTGCAAAGGATAACATCGCCATTCAGTTCGTGGAAATCACCGGGCATTTAGATGTTAGTTGCTATCAACCAGATGGCATCGATCATATTCAAGAAGCATTGAGCAGGGCAGAGGAAAGTAAATATGATGATGTAATCATCGAAATCCATTACATCGGTGCACCTCATTACACCATAAACGTAAAAGCACCTGATTACAAAATCGCTGAAGATGAAATGAAAAAAGCAGTTGATCGTGCAGAACAGATCATCACCGAGCACGAGGGAACCATCACCTTTCATCGGAAAATGGATGACTAAATGGCAAATCTTTATTATTGCAAACACTGTGAGGAATATACGTTGAAGGTGAACTGTCCACGATGCAAACAAGCAACCGTGGAACCCAAACCAGCACGATTTTCTCCTCAAGACCCTTATGGATCTTATAGAAGAACATTAAAAAGACAACAACAAAAAGGTGAAACATAACCCATGGAATTTGTAACCATCCAACATCTCAAAAAAGTACCCAAACTTACCAATCCCTTACTCATTGAAGGATTACCCGGCATCGGAAACGTAGGAAAACTTGCCGTTGAACATCTCATCGACAGTATCAATGCCACTAAATTTGCTGAATTCTACTGTAAGGATTTCCCACCACAAGTGTTCATCAACCCTGATGGCACCATAGAACTGGTAAAAAACGAATTCTTTTACTGGAAGAAAGAAAAAAAGAACCAACGAGATCTCATCCTGGTCACTGGAGACTATCAAGGTCTTTCCTCTCAGGGACAATATGAACTGGTGGACCAGATCCTTACTCTGGCTGAAGATATCGGCGTCAAGGAACTATTCACCCTTGGTGGCTATGGGCTAGGTCATGAAATCGATGACCCACAAGTGCTCTGTGCGGTAACAGATAAAAAACTGGTTAAAAATATGAAAAAACACGGAGCGGTGTTTAAGAAAAACGAACCAGGCGGTGGCATCGTCGGTGCCAGTGGACTGCTACTTGGCCTGGGCAAGCTTCGCGGGTTTCAAGGCACCTGTTTCATGGGAGAGACACCAGGATATCTAGTGGACCCAAAAAGTGCGAAAGCCGTGCTAAATATTTTAATGAGCATTACCAAGGTGGATGTGGATCTTTCTGCTTTAGAGGACAAAGCAAAAGAAATCGAACAAATCGCGCAACAACTCAAAGAAATCGAATCAAGCAGTCGAGACAAACCAGAAGACCTGAAATACATCGGATAACACATAACCCGATCACATTTCCTTTTTTTTATTCATCCAGATCAATATGATAAGTGTACTCTGGATTATCCTTATGAATCCTTAACAGGTCATCTTCAGTTGCTAACCCCTGATCAATGAGTTCATGGGTACGGCGAGGAACCGTTTTCGGTCCAAGTACGGCTCCAGGTCTTTGAGGATCATCAATGTAATCGGTTTCCATCATGAATCGAGTACCCTTCTTCATTGCCTTTCTGATATTTTTTTTGCTGGCAAGAACTGAGGG
>CAZQMI010000025.1:0-27066 GCA_964594475.1 uncultured Thermoplasmatales archaeon | reverse complement strand
GCCTTCGGAGCCAGTTACTAGGGTTCGAATCCCTACAGGTCCGCTTTTTTCCTTTTTTTAGGACAAAAGCATGAGAAATGCATTTCTCAGTTTTGCATTTATCCATTTTTACTACATCAGCCCTTCAACGACGGGTGAAGATTTTTGGAAATACGCTAAATCAAGCAATTCCCAATCATTCGTATCATTTGGACCATGTGTTCCATCTGAAAAATCAAACACGGAATAAAAGTAGTATTCATAAAACATACAACTCACATAATCCATTCCAGGGAAATCCTCAACTTTCATGTCATCTCGAGGTTCCCTTAAAGTGAACCGCTGTCTGGAAAATGCAGAATGATAATAATCATAAATCTCATCGGTGAACCCAAAGGTATGGCCAAGCTCATGAAGAATAGAGACAGCTTGTGCGATTCTTTTCGTGCGAGGCATCCATGAAAGCGCGGCATTATTTTTGTAAAATAATGCACCATGAGGAACAAAGATACAATCATAAGAATTGCGATCATCCTGCGGATGCGCCCATCCACCTTTATAACAGATAGCTACATAGCGGAAAATTCCTTTTCTTTCCTTGGTGAAAAATTCATCGTAAATCCCTGCAGCCACACCGACCTCCTGACCATATTCTGCCATGGGATAATCATCCCCTGCTTTATCAAATGGAATCAAATCTCCACCTCCGCCCATACATCCATCATCAATATGAACCGAAATCCCATGTTGATTGAATCGTTCGATCAACATCCATTTCGTTTCCTCATATAACTCATGTGTCCAACCATCTGGAGAACTCCAATCAGGATTTAACAATTTAATTTTCTTTGGTGTCTGTTCCATCCAATCACATTCAATATACATATCTGGGTAAAACGGATTGGATAGCCATTCAGAGATAAGATATTCCTCTGTGTTCTGAACCCCGTCTTCATCTGGGTCTAAAAAGGTATGATTGTCCCAGGTAAAGGGATCATATCCCCATTTCCATTCCCATGCAGTAGAACAATTATCATGATCCGGATCAAGTCTTCGGTCATCTATCTTTGGATTGGTTCCTAGGATGTTTACTTCGGTCCAATAAGGGATTCCATCACCATCATAATCAACCTGTTGGATGGTAAACCATGCTTCAAAATCTGAATTATTAAAATGTCCGTATCCATCGGAATCATTAAAATAATCATCTCCAGTCCATCTACCGGTACGGAAATCATAGGTCATGCTAAATGATGCTCGTGCTGTTTTTGGTGTTGATCCAAAAATAAATCGTTTTGCTGGGTTTTTTTCAATCAACGTGATCTCAACTTCAATTTCTTCTGTTTCCTCTTTTACATTTCGAATGACGAGTTGATTAATATAGCCAGTATCCCATGTTGTGAACGTATCTGGACTTTCCCATTCATAATCATCAAAACGTAATGCATAGCTAAATGATGGACGATTATCCCATCCAAACCCCGGGCGTAGTCCCTCAAAGACTGATTTAAATGATTTTCTTAACCGGTCTCTATGTGAGATGACCTTTTCATATTTAAAATCAAGAAAGTTTTCATAGAAAGGTAACCCTGATTCATACATGTGATCAATAATTCCTTTTCTTCTTATTCGATGCATCCGTAACACGACCGATTGATTGGTGAGCGGACTGATACGATCATCTTCTTCAATTTCTTGTTTTTCTTCTTTTTCCTCTTGAGGCCCATAAAGTAAAAAAAATGCTAGGGCAATGGTAATAATAATTATGACTGCGATAGCTACAATGGCGTATGTTTTCTTTTGTACGTTTTCCACGTTACAATCCCCCTAAAATACCCGATATTAATATATTAATATTCATTCTGGTTATTAATAATTATTGGAAATGTTTTTTAAAAGAGAGTTCTCAACTATTAAAAGTACATATTAGCCATCGATTGATTTGTGGTACGATGTTTGTCCATAATTTGATTTTGTTATTATTCATTTTGTTCATTGAAAAATCACTGATATTGCTATTGTTGGAATTTTTCATTTTCAATTGCCAAACAGGGCTTGTGTGTTGAATCATGCTATGATTTAAATATTACTAATGAATAATCGTATCTAGATGGATGGATATATAGGAGGGATGAACTAATGGGTTGCTCTCGAAAAGAACATGCGATATCAGAAATTGTTGGAACGATGTTGATTCTTGGTATTTCAATTGCTTTATTTTCAATTGTGTACATATCATTGTTAACCACCACATCAACACCACTTTCTCCATCTGTTGATATTATTGGAACCATTGAAGGAAATACCATTATTATTGAACACCGTGGTGGAAAATCCGTTGATATCAATGCTAACCTTATCATCGAAATCGCGGGGATACGACAACCTACTCAGTCTATTAATGAATTTATGAGTGTACAAGCTCAAAACAATGAGAAATGGAATGTAGGAGAAACCATTCGTTACCCGGCACAAAATCTTTCCGATCGTCGGGTTGACCTTGGCATCGGAGATGTCAGTAGCAATTCGCTGGTCCTTTATTCAAATATTCAAGAAGGATACAGTGTTCCTTCCTTTGGAAGGGGGGGAATCTGGCATTTCGATGAAAGCTCAGGATCAACTGCTTATGATTCATCAGGAAATAATAATCATGGAACCATTTATGAAGCAGAACGAGTTGCTGGAGTAAACAGTACACCTGGTCTTTTTTTCAATGGACTGAACAGCTTTGTATATGTTCCCGACTCACCAGGATTAGATATTCAAGGTAACATTAGTATTGAAGCATGGGTTCATGCAAAAACAATCAAAACTCCTATTAACCAGACAGAATTTGATGTGAAAACAGGATATTATCCAAATATCACGCAGGTGAATGATGATATCTTTGCAGTTACCTATCGGCTTGGAGCAAATAAAAATAAACCACTGACCTTAAAAACAGTTGAAATTGCTTCTGATGGTTCAATTGAGAACTCCTCAATTGACAATATCACTGTTGACACTGGAGGATATGAACCAATTATCATCCGTCTCAATGAAACTCGAATCGCCATCATTTATGCAGATGCATCTGGAACCGGTATTATCAAAACATACGGAATCTCAAGTGATGGAGAAATATCATCAACACTACATTCACAAGCATTTGCGGTTGACTGTGAAGTGGCAAGTTACTGTCGAGTAGATGAACATATCTATGCTATTGCATATGGATCAGATAATGAAAACCCAATGAATGATGGATCAATTGTCACCGTAGAAATTATGCCTGATGGCACTATTCAATTGATCGATACCCTTTTACCGTTTAGTAATGAATGTGGTGATCCAGATATTATAAAACTAGTGGATAATAGTTATATAGTGGCCTATATCGAAGGATCAACAGATGATGCTCTGATGTTTAAGACGTTTACCATTAATGACAGCTATCAAATCAGTGAAACACCATATGAGCTATCAAATGGAGATGATTGCGAAGATCCTGCGATAATTGGTATAACAGAAAACATCGTTGCTGTGGCCTTTACCGATGGTTCAGATTATGGAGCATTGAGAACCTATTCAATTGACGGAGATGGTCAAATCAGTGATACTGGTAATCATTTGATCTTTGATGATTTCAGGTGTTATGATGCTGATATCATGGAATTATTCCCTCAGGTCTATGCCATTGGCTATGAGAGTGGCCCGAGTCATCGTGGACGGGTTGTAAAGGTTAACATTCTTCCTAATGGTACCATTGATCATATTATCTCTACAACTGATTATGATCCGAATAATGGGTATGAACCAGATCTGTTTAAGATATCCCGGCATATCTTTGGTATTGTCTACCGGGAAGATACCAATCCTCATCCAGGTGGACTGGCAACGTTTTCCTTTTTCAATGATATCGGTTATGAACAGCAAAATGCTGGTATCTATAAGCAAGATACTTTTTCATTGTTTGCCAATCAGACAACGGTTAAGGCAGGGATCAATGACCAATCAATAGAATGTTCTTTAGATCCTGGCTGGAATCATATAGTGCTGACCTATAATCAATCAGAGATTGCCTTATATGTGAATGCAACCCTTGAGGCAACCGTTGCCTATTCAGATCCCTTGATCGTGACCAATCATCCGCTTTATATTGGTGATTATTTTTATGGGACCATGGATGAAGTGGCTATTTTTGATTATGAACTAACCATGGAAGAAATCACTCACCATTACACCTATCCAGGGTCATTGATGTCGTAAAACAGAATTTTCTCTTTTTATGAAATGTCTCATCCGCAAAAATGACACGTTAATTTTAAATAGTATAATTACGAAAGTATAACGTGAGGGATCTGGAAAAAAAATCTTTTTTTCCTTCCATCTTCACTATCCACCTTCCCAGGTTCCTCCCATCTCTCCCTTTTAATCACCTTTCCCTTCTTCTGAGCTAATAGAAGAAAAAAAGATGATGTTACCCGATTAATCAACTCTAACGAGTTAAGAGTATGATCCACGCAGTTTCCGACGATCGATTTTCACATCTGATGGAGAAATTATCATTAGATTATTACCGATTCCAGCAATATCTCCATTGATCTCAGATGCCAGTGTTTTCAGATCATTGGTCACTCGTTTCAACAACACTTCTTCTTCAGCAATAGGTGAAAAATCAAGAAGAAGCACGTTTCCACCATAGACATAATCAGTGAATTGCTTTAAATCCTCATACCGTTGGATTTCTCCTACTCGCACATGCATCTTCGCAGGAGCAGTATCCTTTGTGGATTCAACATATTTTTCCAGGTCTACATATCCGGCGACATCACCAGATTTTTTTTCACCAAAAATCTTGTTCACAAATCCCATCTTTCAATCACTCTCCAGAATCAATTTGAATAATTCAGCATCGTAAATACTTTCCCACCTTATAAATATTTGTTTCATCATAAAATCAAAACAACACCATTCAATGAAGCAGTTTTTTCTGTTTTTGAAAAGTATCATAATCTGATTTGAAAAAGGAAATCCTATCATTTAGTGATAGATACCAATTCCAGGAATCTAACACCAAGTCTTTATTGATGTTTCCAATCAATCGATTCATCTGGAAAAAACATTTACCCACCACATCCATTTTAATGAAATCACGAAACATATGATGCGCATATCCCTTCAAATCCTTATTGACAATATATCGTCCAGCCTTATCTCCACTCAACAACGCTCGGTATATGCCCTGACCCGTCAAAGGAAATGTGCCAACACCGGCATCACCAACAAAAAGGATGTGTTTGTATCGTAATGGATATTGCAAACCACCAGGAATAAGACCACCTGCAGAATAATCCAGTGTTCCCGTGATCTGATGTCTTTGTTTGAACTTTTCAAGAAGTAATGGTAATTTTTCATTATGCCGATCTGAAAAACCGATTCCAATGTTTACCTCTCTTTTCTCTGGATGTCTGGGAAATAACCAGTAATACCCACCATGTTCTTCAAAAATTATTTTTATGGTTTTTTCCAGATATGCTGAACAATCCTTAAGTGTTTGTTGGAAGCCATAACATAAATATCGTTGGGGAAATCCAAGTGTTTTTTTAATACCGCTTGGGCATCCAGAGGCATCAACTATCACATCACCAGCAAGTGAGAAAACATCGTTGATCCTATCATTTGTTAAGATCTCCACATCAAGGTCTTTTGCTAGGTCGCCTAGATAAGAAATATAGGCAGGTCTATCAAGGATCCACGCCGTACCTGGGGCTCTATGATTTATGTATTTTTTATTCCCCGCGATGGTTTCACCATGAATGATTTCAGTAGCTATGGTACTAACCGGTGGTTTCCATTTTAACGAAAATGATTCTACACAATGAGCTTCACCACATTTTCGCGCATCATGGTTTTTTCCAATCTGATTATGTTTTTCATGAACAAAGACGTCAACCGTGGGATCACATTGTTTAATGGAAAGAGCCGTTGCAAGACCACTCAGGCCACCTCCAACGATATCAACCTGCATATCTTTTCCCCTAACACGATTGAGTAACGAAAGAAAATCACCATTATCTCATATATATTTTTGCTTAAAATACCAAAATGGGTTCTTATTTCTGGCCAATCTGTGTTCATTTATGATTCGTCACCATAAACCGAATAATATAAATACACCATCTTTTATTTGGGGCAATTACCGGGAGGATCTGTCACAAAATATTTAAAAATATTATGATTTATTTTTTTTTAAAATATTTTGTTCCTCCCAAATCCGACAGATCCTCCTTTTTTTGCCCCCTACCTTCTTCTCTGATTTAATCGATGAAATGAATACTTTCTGTTATGTAATCGACTCAAGTTTATTCCACAGAGAATCTCCAATATAATGTTTCATCTTCACCGCTTTTCCTGATGTCTCCTTCACCATTTCCTCCCCGGATATAAGTGCAATTCCGACCGCTAGGGGTTTATGATGTCGTTCATCACAGATCCAGATCTGTTGGTCTTTTTCTATCATTGAATCTGCCTTAACAATACCTGGTGCCATGACATCAGCACCATTAGTCACAAAACGAACCGCTCCCATATCAACGACCACATCTCGTTTTTTTGGTTGGAACTGAAGTAAACCAGGAACTGTAAAAAATGCTTTATCCTTCTCAACAAAAAAACAAGGAATACTATCAACAAAGATGAGGTCATATTCATCTAATCTTCCTTGTTCAACGAGATGGTCATCAAGATGAAGTGCTTCTCCGAACTGTTGCATTAAGCTTTCCTGTAATGCTTTTTTATCCTTTTGCTTCAACCGATGTCTATTACGTATTTTTACTGACATTGATACGAACAAAACAGGATTATGCATTTAAATACTCTGATGTCTATTAGCTTAGTTGAATCAAAACACGTATTCTTGCTTGATTATCCCAAATCCTTATAAAGAAGAGATATATTCCCAACTTCCTAGGTAACACTTATGCCAAAACCACTTAAGATACTTCATGGATCATTAAATAATCGTGTCATCGTTGAACTTCGATCTGGACGAGCCTTTCACGGGGTTCTCGATGGATATGATGTTCCCCATATGAATCTTGTCTTGAAAAATGCTGATGAAATGCAAAATGGTGAATCACAGGGGAAACATAACACGGTGATCGTCCGTGGAGATAACATCATTTACGTCTCACCATAGAGAAAACCATAGTTGAGGTCTTAGAAAATGTCAAAAGGAACTGCATCCCATTTCGGTGGGAAAAAAACCCATATTACTTGTCGCCGATGCGGAAAACATGCCTTTCATGCACAGAAAAAAGTATGTGCTTCCTGTGGATTCGGTAGGACGGCGAAACGAAAATCCTTTAACTGGGCAAAAAAACATTAATCTTTTATTCTTTAGTATCAAGGAGTAATTGCAGGAGTTGTTTAAGCTCCATCTTTTTTTCAAGTGTTTCCCTTTGGAGTTGATGAAGTGTTTTTCCTGAAGGTTCTGCGATGATATCTGATTTATGCCTTTGGATAAATGACTGTTTTAACATTGTTCTCCCTCGTTTATCGGTGTCATAGATGATGACAGTTTCATGTAACAGATATGATATATAAATAATTAATTTAATAATTATTAACAAATATTAATTTTACTTTTTTAATTGGGATATCAACAAAATACTGCATTTCTCTTTAGTTATCTTTGATTATGGATATCCACCAATACGAAGACTTGGATCACCTAGTAGCACCCATTGCTGTACGGTTTTTGCATCAATCGCGGCATCTGATCCTTCAGGTTGGGCCCAATCAACAGGATAATGTTGAATATACCGATGGATGGATTTCACCCAGACATCACCGATTATCGGAGTTTTATTGTTACCATATTCATAAAAAAATTGAACATCCATAAAATCACCGGCTCCATCCATTGAATCCTTATCTTCCTTGGTCATTCCTAACCCAGTATTGGCAATGGTTGCTATACTCCCACCCCAGGGATGACTAACCAGTTTCCATGCCCAACATTCAAGGGCGATTTCTTCTCTCCTAATGGTTTTTATGCTAAAGTCTTCGAATAGTCTCAAGGGGGATACATCAAATTGTGCATTATGACAAGCTCCGGCAACAATAATGGGTAATTTATAGCCATTATACAGCAGAGGAATATGAAAGTTGGTTAAACCGGTGATCTTTTCACTTGTATTTTCCGGTCCTGGCTTATGTGTCCCCCAAAACATTGGAGTGGCATGGCCTTCAAAAAACATAAAACCACACCCCTTGCTCATCACCCGGATGACATCTCGAGGTCCACAAAAAGCTTCTGTTGAAGCCCAGAGACGAATGGGGGTGAAACCAGTCATGTTCGCAATCGCTCGTTTTGTATTCTCTTCACCCTCAATGGCATCTGTATTAAAATCATACCAACCCGGTGGATAGGTATCTCCTGCCACCACCACAAACCGCTTAAACCAGTCCTTCTGATACGACTGTGTTTCATAGGCAGTGATTTTTCGAACAACACACCGCACCTCTCCTTTAGTCCTACATGCGAGACGACCAACTGCTACCTCTGGATATAAATCAATGTTTGTATCCTGTGCTTGATTTCCAATCCATTCACCAAACCGCTCATTCTGGTTGCTATTCCAACTTGAAAAACTATGGTTTGTATCATACAAATCAGCATAGTATAAATCGGAGATATATCGATGTTCCTGATAAAAACTGGGATCATTGTTATAGACGTATCGGATCGGCATTTTTTGAAAATTGCCGACTAACAAAACATAGCTAATTCCCCATTCGTCGTAAGCATTTTTAATGAAATATTTGATTTTTTCAGGGTTGTCTTGTCCTTTCCAAAACATTTTATCATATACGGTGGATAAGGTTACTAATTTGGTTTTCATCCCCATCTCTAGCTTATGAGAACGTAATGGATTCAGTTGATTTTCGAATTCATCTGCAGTGATGATTAATAGATTATAGGATGGTAACCCATTGCTTTGTTCAGAAGATTCATAGATTGGAATGGTTGTTACCAATAGCAGCAATCCAAGAAAAAAACCCCCAATATATTTTCTTTTATTTCGATTCATATTCCCTCACATCATGTTATAATATAACACTAATACTAATTAAGGTTTTATCAAAAAACCTAATTAAATTGCATTTTTTTTGTTCAAGATACTTTTTCTATTGGTATCCACCGATTTTCAGACTGGGATCACCCATTAGCACCCATTGCTGCACGGTTTTGGCATCAATTGCAAAATCCCATGCTGCTGGTGTATTCCAGTCGACCGGGTACTTATCAAGATACATGGACAGAGTGTTTTTCCAGGCGTCACCAAGAATCTCTGTTTGATTCGTTCCAACCTGATAGAAAAAAGAAGGCTCCATATAGTCTCCTGCCCCACTAAAGGAATCCTTATCCTCCTTGGTCATCCCTAGCCCGGAACAACCAATGGTAGCAATACTTCCCCCATTAATAGTTCGGGTGAGCTTCCAGCCCCAACATTCAGGAATCCATGTGAAATAATAGAATTCTTCTTCTAAAAGCTTAAAGATGTTCACATCGAACTGAAGATTATGACAGCCACCAACAACCACGATGGGGTAGGCATCCTTGTTTTTTAATAGAGACATCGTAAGAATAGAAAGTCCTTCAATCCACTCATGGCTACCTGGAGGATGGGTACTCCATCGATAGGGGTTTGCATGACCATCGAAATAGACAAATCCCAATCCTTTGTGAAACGCCTTAATGATATCAAACACGCCGGTAAAGGTGCCATCACTGGTCCAAAGATGTGATTGCTCATAACCAGTCATATTCTCAAGGACATGAATGGTGTTTTGTTCACCTTCGTTACCATTATGATTCGGGTAGGTATCTCCTGCACAGACCATAATATCATCTGACCAATCCGCATCATATGCGTTGGTTTCATAGGAGATGATCTTTTCTACCATGATCTTTACTTCATACTTGTTCATACAGGCCAGTCGACCAACTGCAACATCTGGATAGAGATCAATCGGTTGATCCTCAGCTGCTGTGGCAACGCCATCATCGATCCATTCTCCATACACACCATCACCGTCAGTATCCCAGCTGGAAAAATCACCGTTACTGTCGTAGATATCGGCATAATAGACCTCTGAGATGAAACGCGGTTCTTGAAAGCCCTTTTGAACATCCTGATTTTCAACATATCGAATGGGCATCTTTCGGAAATCTCCAACGAGCAATACGTAAGAAATACCCCATTGCTCAATTGCATATTTGATAAAATATTTAATGTTCTCAGCATCATCCCTTCCGATATCCTGCATCTGAGAATAGACCTCTGAAAGAGAGATGATTTTAGTCATCACCTCATAGTTTTCCTTATGGGTTTTCAATGGGAGCAATGAGGACACAAAGGAATCCGGGCAGAGAATCAATAAATCGATATCCTCTCTTGCCACTTGAGCTGCATTAGCACTTGTATCCAGGTGATGTTGAACACCTGATTCCATGGTTACCGACTGTGCTGTGGACATGAGTAAAAAGAGTAAAATTACGCCTGCGGCCATACTTTTTTGAAAAAGTCCTATCTTCATGATTATCAACTCAATTACTAACTGTACTAAATATATCATTAATTACTTATAAATTATGTCATCAATGAATATTTGGAATCCTATTTATTTCACCTAACATTGAAATACTGAAACCTGCATCCCCCCAATTGTTCATATGTTAAATCCTTGCTGTCAAAGACCTTGTTATACGGATCATCGAACACCACTTCATCGGTCAACATCTTCTTTACAACAGATTGATCTCATCCTTTTTGATATGGATGGGGTTCTCACCGATATCGTCAGCAGCTGGCAATATGTACATGAGTATTTTCAGACCAGCAATGAACGAAGCGTACAGGCATATATGAATGGTGATATCAGTGATGAAGAATTCATACGACGTGATGTTTCACTTTGGAAAAAAGATGGTCGGCTCATCACCTATCAACAATTACATCGCCTTCTTGATGATATCCCTCTGATGAATGGAGCACATACATTGTTTTCATTTCTTCATAAGCACCACATTCAAACCGCTATTGTCAGTGCAGGACTGGACATCCTTGCTGAAAAGGTCGCTGAAACCTTACAGATTCCCTATGTCTATGCCAATGGTCTCAGTGTCGATGAACGGAAACAATTGACCGGAGAAGGGATCTTACGGGTGAAATTGATGTATAAGGATGAAGCAGTTCGTGCTATTGGAAAAGAGCTGAACATTGATGTAAGATCCATGGCATCTGTTGGAAACTCCTGTTTTGATATCCCTATGCTTGCTCAAACCGGTCTAGGGATTGCGTTTAACCCTAATGATGACTGCATCATCAAAGAAGCCGATATCGTGGTGAAAGAAAAGAATCTGGCACAATTAATACCTATCTTTCAGCGATATATGAAATAAAAATTTTTTTTGAGTCTTATCTTCTTTTCTTTTTAAATATTGAAAACCCAGTTGATTTTTCATTCTGCAAACGTAGGATCTGATCCTGTAAAAACCGTTTATCACTTTTATATTCAATGACTTCCTCTTGGAGCACATCAATAAGTTTTTGTTGTTGCTCCATCTGTTTTCGTAGGGGTTGAATCTCAGTATTATATAATACGCTATAGACCTCATCATAGACGGCATTGGAGTTATCCTCTATGGTATCTGCTTTGTTCTGAGATTGATTCATGGGTTGATGTGAAAAAAAAGCAGTGATAGCTTGATTTACCAATTCATTTCTCGGCAAATCATGCTGTTCAATTTGGTCTAAGAGCTCAACAGGGACTCGTATCGCTATTCCTTTGGTTTTATTCATATTGCCTCCCCGGCATATCCTCCCTATATTCATAAGAGATTAAAAAATGTTTGTTGATATATTAATCAATAATAAAAACGTATGAAAAGGATCCTCCTTTTGTCTTATAATTTACTGTTTCTTGTTTTTCTTCATTCACATTGCTCATCTTATCAGAAAAAGGACAAAAAAATTATATATAATCGTTCTTACATAGATGAAAAATTGAAACAAAAAAATACATTTCCCATAGGGAACAATCTCTCAAGCAATATCAGTAATCCCGGTCTTTTTGACCGTTCCCATCATTGAAAAAAATATTGAAAGCCCCGATCAACATCATCAAATCAATCATCACAGAAGTGTAAAGACATGAAAATCCTATTGTTAATGCCTCATCCTAATTCCAAAAGAAGTATTCTATCGAAATTTCAATATCCTTGCCTTACACTTCAACAAGTAGCGGCCATCACCCCAAGAGAACATGAGGTCGAAATCGCTGATGAACGATACGTAAAAATCCCTTTTGAAAAAGACTATGATTTAGTCGGTATCTCAACATTGACCTATAATTCCATTAGAGGATATGAAATCGCGGATCATTTTAGAAGCAAACAGATCCCGGTTGTGTTTGGTGGCTACCATGCCTCATTGATGCCGGAGGAAGCAAAACAACATGCTGATGCGGTGGTCATCGGTGAAGCAGAACACAGTTGGCCTCAACTACTTAGTGATTTCAAAGAAGGAAAGCTGAAAGCATTCTATCGCAATGAAGCAGTTATCCAATCAGATGAGATTCCACCAGCTCGGCATGATATCGGCGTATACAATCCTGTTGCCCAAGCCGTGCAGGCCACCCGAGGATGCCCGGTGGGCTGTGAATGGTGTGCAATGAACGTGGTTGAAGGAAGCACATTCCGTGCTCGGCCCATTGATGAAATCATTGATGAAATGAAGTCCATTCCCCAAAAACGAATCTTTTTTGCTGATGCATCACTGACCATCAATCCAAAGTATACTAAAAACTTGTTCAAAGCGATGAAAGAAGTGCACAAGACGTTTGATTGTTTTGGAAACATTAACGTTCTTGCCCGTGATGATGAATTCCTCAGACTAGCACGAGATGCCGGAGTGAAAAAATGGTATCTTGGAATCGAATCCATCTCACAGAAAAACATCGATCAAGCCGGGAAATCCACCAACAAGGTAACCAATTACAAAAAAGCCATTGAAAAAATCAAACGGTATGACATGGATGTCACCGGTTTCTTCATCTTCGGTCTTGATGAAGACACTCCTCAGGTTTTTGATAAAACCCTGGAAGCCATGTTCGAATGGAAACTAGATGAAGCATCATTTAGTATTTTAACACCCTATCCAGGCACGCGACTATTTGACCGATTTGAAAAGAACGGACGCATCACCTGTTATGATTGGTCAAAATATGAAGAGGGAAAGGTAAACTACAAACCCAAGAAAATGAGTGAGGAAGAACTATTGAGAAACATCCGTCGTATTGCCCTTGAGTTTTATTCGGTGAAAAACTGTTTCCGACGAAGCATTCGAGATAGCAACCTGAACCCCATAAAAATCGCTGAGCGACTGGTGGTTAATCTTAGTATCCGATCCTTTTACAAACATGAGAAATTCCCCAAAATAACCGATTCATCAAACCACTGCGAGGGCAAAGATTCATGAAGATTCTATTTGTGTTTCCCAAAATCGAACATGGGGCCAGCACCTACAGTGACACCGGGATCTGGAAGATCGTGTTTGGCTATCCCATCATCACCCTTCCTCACCTTGCAGCCATCACTCCAAAGCACCATGATATCAAAATCGTCAATGAGAACTATTCACGGCTTGACTACGAAGAAGATGCAGATCTAGTGGCCATTACCTGTTATACCATGACCGCTCCACGTGCCTATGAAATCGCTGATGAATTCAGACGACGGGGAAAAACGGTGATCATGGGTGGCTATCATGTCACTGCGCTTCCAGAGGAAGCATTACAGCATGCAGATACCGTGATCAAGGGCCTTGCTGAAGTCAACTGGCCGAGAGCACTTCAGGATTTCGAACAAGGAACACTTAAAAAGGTCTATGAACGAGACCATGATTTTGATATTTCAACCGTACCACCATTACGCAGGGATCTGATCAACCATAACCCCTTTCTCGGGGCACTGCAGACCACTAAGGGCTGTCCACATAACTGTGAGTTCTGTGCCATCAGCAGCTTCTGCGGAAACATCGTTAAACAACGACCGATCAAGGACGTGGTCAAAGAGATCAAGGAAATGTCAAATAAGATCTTTGTGATCCATGATCCCCATCTCACATTAAACAAAGCATATGCTCGTGCCTTGTTCAAAGAAATCATCAATCAAAAGATCCATAAACAATGGGTTGCCAATGGAACCACCAATGTCCTTGCTGATGCAGATGATGAGTTCCTAGATCTTGCCAGACGAGCCGGATGTGTGGAATGGTTCGTTGGGTTTGAATCTGTGAACCAAGATGCCCTTAATGAAACTCATAAGACCCATAACAAGGTAGAAAACTTCAGCAAACTCATCGATCGTATGCATCAATACAACATGACCGTACAAGGAGGGATCATCTTTGGCTTTGATCATGACAAACCCGACGTATTTGATACCACCCTTGACACCATTCAACAATGGGATCTTGACGTGCTTGAAGTCAACATCCTCACACCATATCCAGGGACCAAGCTTTTTGAAAAACTAGACCAGCAAGGACGGATCCTGACCAAGGACTGGTCTCATTACACCCAGGTGGAAGTCGTATTCGAACCGAAACATATGAGCCCGCAGGAACTACAACGGGGAGCACGAAAGGTAGCAAAGGAATTTTATTCTATCCCAAACATCATTATCAGAGACGCCCGAATTGTTGCAACCATACACAATCTGGGAGTGTTCATTCCCACCTTTACTAATTTTTCCTTCCGGAAATACTACAAACATGATTTTCATTTTTAAGCACCCATTAGCACTGGTTCATTTGAGAAAATACCTTATAGGAATCAACTGAATTTTGATATCGGTTCGATCATGGGATGGGGGCCAAATCTATTAAAGGAATCAAAAAATACAATCTCAACGCCATGGTCACAAACATTGAGTCAAACTGGGGCAAAAGCGATGAGCGCGCTCATGAAGAAAGTATCATGGAATGGTGGGCCGTTGAAGCATTTCTGAACAGTCAGGACAAGAAAAAACAATGGAGTCTGAAAACTGTTTTTGTGAACTGGTTCGAAAGTGAAAAAGATCATGGGTCATCATTTATTTTCACTCTTTTTGATCAAGAGAAACACCTGGTCTATACCAGTGATTGCAAACGAGAAAAACACCCTCTTCAGCTATCAAAGACACAGCATCATATCACCTTTGATAAGCATCAACTCAAAGGAGCATATCCTCAGTATGAGCTGATCATCTCTGATACTGAAAAAGACATTCAGCTCACCCTACGCCTGCAAGCAGAATCACTGCCCCGCTGGATCGCTGAAGAAGTGACCAATGGCTGGCTGCCTGTCGGCCTTGGGTTTTACCGGTATGGGTTCATCCCAAAATGTCAGGTCACCGGGACCATTACCATCAAGGGAGAATCATTTGAGATTACTGGAAGTGGTTATTATGAACACATCTGGGGTGATCTCTGGTTTGACAACCCACTTGCACGTCTATCAGGGATACGAAAAACCATATCACTTTATTCAAAACTTGGTTATTGGTGGTTCTCATCATTTACTCCACGACTCGCTGATCGCTATGTGATCACCACTGAAAACAGTCCCTTTGGCTATGATTGGGCCTGGGCCGTGCTAGATAACGGATGGTCACTATTTTATGGAAATCTTCTCATGTATCTTGCAGAGGGACCCATGGTAGGATCATTGATTCTAACAAAAGATGGACAGACCTATCAGGAGATCGGTGATGCAACATTTACCTATCATCAGACCGCATATTCAAAGCATTATGATTTTTACTATCCTACCGATCTTGAAATCCGAGCAACTCATCAGAATGAACGCCTTCAGCTTCGATTTATCATGACCGAAACAGCTCGGGAATATGTATCCACATTTCCCTATAGTCAATTCTGGAAAGCATTGGTCATCTGTGAATCACCAGGAATCATCAAAGGCACTTACATCAAAAACGGGGAAAAAACACCATTATCCGGGATCTGTAAGATCGAACCACAACGACAGATCTCACCCATTGGGCATAATCAACTCCAACTGAATCTGATAAAACCACCGAACGGATGTGCTGTTCAGGTCTCACTTCGTTCACATCTTCTGAAAAAACAGATGAAGACAGAGCTTCAACTCCTCCCTCGACCACAGTGTAAGTTCACCATTAAAAAAATCAAATCAGCAGGTCTTCATGATAATAGAAACCTGTGATCAGATCTCTTTTTTCAAGAGTTTGATCATCAACGCCATCTCGGTCCACAGCCGGTTTTCAGCTTCATCGATGATTACAGATTGAGGGCCATGAGCAACATCCTTAGTGACCTCTTCATCATAGGTGATGGGCATGCAATGCATGAAAATAGCATCCTTTTTAGCCTTGGCCATGATGTCACTTGTGACGGTGTAGCCTTGAAGGTCCTTTAGATACTGTCCTCGTTGATGTTCATACCACATGGAAACCCATGTATCCGTTGCTACGATATCCTGATCGGTCACTGCTTCAATATCATCTGTGAGCGTAAAACTGGTTCCCATTTCATCGGCGAGTTCCTCTGCTTTTCTCACAAAATATTCTTTTGGCCAATGAGACTTCGGAGACACCACGGTGACATTGATACCCATCAATGGACAACCAAGCATATAGGAATGAGTGAGATTATCATCACCATCACCGATAAATGCGAAATTGAGCCCATCGGTTTTTGTTTTTTTCTCCTTAATGGTCATCAGATCCGCAAGGATCTGACAGGGATGCTCATCGATATCCAGCCCATTGATCACCGGAACCGGTGCGTATTTAGCCAGCTGATGAAGATTTTCTTTGTCCAGCGCACGATACAAAATAATGTCACAATAGCGAGCTAAAGCCAGGGCGATATCCTGAATGGTCTCTCGTTTTCCCACTTTCACATCATCTTTTCCTAGAAAACAGGAATGACCTCCGATCATCTTAATGGCAAATTCACTGCTCACATGGGTGCGCACGGATGCCCGTTCGAAAATGACGGTCAATCGTTTGTTTTTAAGATGAGGCTCTAAGGATCCTTGTTTGTAATCATGTTTCAATTGAATAGCTAAATCAATGATATCCCGGGTGTCATCACGGGTATCTAAAATGGAGAGGATGTTTTCTTTCATAACAATAGGGAAAAAACAGTTCTCATAAAAGGTTTATGATTTGCAAAAACCTGCTTTATTTAAATGCTTTCTGTTTTTCAGTTGCGGTGATTAAAACAATTAAGTACATCCATCTATTACCAATTGTATAGAGTAACAACTGAGATCCTTATGATTAAAAAAATCCTTGATTATGGATATTATCAATACGAACGAATCGCTCAAAACCTGCCTGTTTTTGCTTATCTTTACCTTCGGTTCCATTATCCATCTGTAGTCAGAGAAATCAAGATGGCCCAGCTGAAAAAAACTGATTCCATCCTTCAAATTGGATGCGGGGCGATTCCATACACCCTCATCATTTTACATCGACTCCTCCGATGCCCAGTAACCGGTATTGACAACCAGCCCGTTGCAGTACACAAAGCCATGCGGTTTTTAGAGCGAATTGATCTTTCTGATCATATCTCAGTAATGCAAGGTGATGGAAAAACCTTTGATGTCTCAGGCTATGATTTCATATTGATTTCCTATGGTACTCCTGATGCTCATGCCATTCTCACTCATGTGCTTACCACCAGTAAGAAGGATGCACGAATTCTTTTTCGAAAAAGCACCGTAGTAGAATCCGCATCCATTGAGGCACTGCTCAAAAATTATCATACTATCCGGGAGAAAATGCTTCTCACTCAGGAATCCATTGTCATCAGCAAACAGCAAGATGCATTAGGGTAAAAAGAATGCGTCACCATGGTTTTTTTTCAGGCGCAAATTTTTATTATTATATGACTATAACCATGCTGCTTGAAAACTATGAAACTTCCCAAACCAATCCAAGCAGTGATTCATACCCTTCATCAACAACCCTTCGAATTTCGTACTATTTACTATTATGAACTCATCCTGTTTTCAGTGATGTATGCAACGGTTCCCCTGTTTGCCTTTGGCTATCAACCATATACTCTTGACTTCATCATCATCGTCGTTTTCAGCATTCTCACCCTGCAATCAGGGTATTTTGCTGCTCTTATTTGGAATGATATTAATGATGCTGATATCGACCGGGTGGTTCACCCAGATCGGATTCTACCTCGGAAAAAGATCAGCAGCAGACAGTTCTTTGGTATCGCCTTGATCTTTTCCTTTCTTACCTTTCTGTTCTCTGTTCTGATTAACATCTGGTGCTTTCTAGTGGTCGGATTTGCCGCGTTATTTGTAGCTATTCATGATAAATTCCTAAAACGAAATGTGAACATTCCAGCGTTTTCTGAGATCGTCACCCCGGTGCAATGGGTGGTGGTCCCAATTTTTGGATTTGTTGCCGTCTGGTCATTTCTTTCAACGGCATCATCCAATCAACTGATTCCCTTCATCGACTATCTTTCCTGGTCAAATCCTGGTTTTCAGCAGATGATTCTTTTGGTCTTATTTACCTATTTTGCTGATGATGCCCATGATATCGCTGAGGGGATTCATGATGTCGACGGAGACATTCGATTCAACATTCCTACGTATTCAACCTCATTTGGTATTCACCGAGCATCCATCATTTCATTTTTTATGTACGTGATATCAGGAGTGTTTATCCTGATTTTGTTTTTTATTTCACTTCTTTCCCTCTTCTTTCTGCTTCCCTTCCTTTTGCTCTGGGTCTATGTGTTGTATCATTCCTATCAACTGGTGAAAGTCAGGGGAGAAGAAAAAAAGAAGATGGGTTCGAAAGTAGGGCAGAAAGGATTTGATTTTCTCTTACTTACCTATGCCTTTATTTTCATTGATCTACTTATCCATCTGTTCATCCTTTAATAATTACCGCTGTTAAATGAACAATCATTAGACCACCAAACATTATTATTTTGACAAAAATATAATACATGTGAAAAAAGTTTATAACAGATGAATACCTACTGCATACCCAACGGATACCATGACCAATAACTGCATACCCTCTCGTTCTCAATCATTGACTCATCCACCGGTTCTCAAAGGATATCTATATCCCAATCAAGAGGCACGAAAAGCTCGTGATGAAGGGAAACTGCTTAGCATCAGACTGGAGACAAGTACTCTTTGTAACCTCCGCTGTCTTTACTGCTACAATGAAAGCGGAGAACCCTTAAAGGATGAAATGAGCTATGAAGAAATCAAAGACATCGTCACCCAGGCTAACGATCTGGGTGCGAAATCAGTGGTCATCATCGGTGGAGGAGAACCAACGGTGTATCCACATTTCAAGGAACTGGTGGAATACATTGATTCCCTTGGAATGATTCCAGTCATCATTACCAATGGTCAGATCATCAATAAGGAAATGGCTCAATTTCTCTATGATCATCATGCTAGTGTGGAAGTGAAACTTGATTCATTGTATGAAGAAGTACAAGACTTTCTTGCAGGATGTAAAGGAGCTTTTCATAATATACAGAATAGTTTGAAGAATCTACTTGAACTGGGATTTAACAAGGATGAATGCCGACTTGGTGCATCCTTTGTCACCAATCGACTCAATGCCATTGAGGTTCCTGATATCTGGCGGTACTGCCGGGATCGAAACATCTTTCCCAACATGGAAACCCTTTCCCCCAATGGACGAGCAAACCAACACCGGTATCTGCTGATGCCGGTGGGAAAATTCCAGGAGATCAAAGACCGACTGCTGGAAATCGATGAAACCGAATACGGCTACACCTGGAACCGGTACACACCGCTAGTTGGTGCCGGTTGCAGGCAATTGGAATACAGCATCAATGTTACTAGTAAAGGATACGTGCGGCCCTGTGCAGCTATCATCATCAATGATATCACCGTTCGCCCGTCACATCCTGAGGGAATGACTCTTAAGCAAGTGCTGAAACATCCCTTTGTGGACCGAGCACGTAACGCGGAGAAGTATCTAACAGGAAAATGCGGGAAATGTGAATATCGCAGCAATGAATGCATTGGCTGTCGGGGAAGTGCCTACATCTATGGCAGGCAAAAAGGACTTAGCCGGCTTGATGCCATTGTTTCAGAGGATCCCTTCTGCACTCGATGTGTTGAGGAATTCAAAAAAGATGAAACGGATTAAACCATTTTTTTTTATTGTTTTTTCTGTTGTTTATCCTCAGATGGTTCTGGGTATCCATCTCCTTTCATTAGATCCAGCGGGAGTTGATCATAGGCAAAGGGTGGGAGCAGATCTCTGATCTGAATGCTTACCTGCTGTAAAAAGGGGAACTGGATGACCTTCTTTCCTTTTTTCACTCCGTTTACAATGATCCGGGCAGCTTTTTCAGCAGTTATGGAACCTGGCCGGTAATAGGATTCAATCATTGGAGTGGTCACCGATCCAGGTTTAATGGTGATGACTTCAATATTGAATTTCTGTAATGCTTCAGATCGAAGGCTTTCAGCAAGCCAGCCAATGGCTGCTTTACTAGCACCATAGGCACCCCAACCAGGTACGCCTCTTTTATTCGGAAGCGTTGAGGTCATGGCGATTACGCTATGATCCTGTTTTTTCATGATGGGGATGAGTTGTTCGACAAAATAGACCATGCCGAAAAAATTGATATCCATGGATTTCTTGATGATATCTGCATCAAAGGTCTCGATGGGATTGGGAACCAGGATGCCAGCGTTTAAAAAAGCAACATCAATTCGGCCGAATTGATCCATGGTGGCCTTCACTGCATCCATAACATCCTGTTTCTTGCTTACATCACAGGATTGAAACAGACAAGATGATCCCTTTTCTTTGATTTCCTTGCTGAGTTCTTTGAGTTTATCTTCACTACGAGCAAATATTGCAAGTTTGCATGGTTCTGATGCAAGTGTACGGGCGATTTCTCTTCCCATTCCTGCACTGGCGCCCGTTATAATGACCACTTTATCCTTGAAATCTATCATGAGAACACCTTATCTAATCAAGATAATTGATAGGGGTAATTTTCAGTTCTGCTAATCAAATGATGAAGTTATAAGTCTTTTGATATCCTCTTTTTACCCTATGGAATTGATAAGGTCTTTATAATGAAGAAAATACCTCTTCTATCAGCTCATTTCATGGCGCTGAAAATGTCCTCCCTTGATGGAATATGATGGTTGAACACTTGTTTTTTAGAATGTTGGTTTTACATGTATGGATGATTTTTTATGGGCTGCATGTGCGTTTTTATAGCTTTGGCAGGTCATACAGTTCAGATAATAGGATTTGTTGATGGTACCGCATTTGTTACATTTCCAGGTATTATCTTTAGTCAATATTCGATCCTCCGTTTTTATTCCTAACACCTATTTAATTTGGGTGCTATTTATAATTTATTGTACATATAATATTTGTGGTCATTTTCTCTCTATCAATATCCTATGAAACAAGATTATGTTCACCACCAAATACCCATTTCCTCAATGAGATAATCCATGAGCACATGAATTAAAATACAAACCAATCCCAACGCCCAGATGGGTCGTTTCTTCTGTTCAGTGATGAGGGATAAGACAAGAAATAAAGCAAATGCGATAGGGGTGATGATCTGGTGCACATAGGCATGTATTGGGAGGAGTTGAGGTCGTGAGCCAATGTGAAAGACGATATAAATACCCAGAGGGAAATCAGGGATGATACTTGCCGAGATACAGACGATATATAGCAACAGTAGATAGTTTCTGGTCAGTATTTGATTCCAGGTCTTTTTCAATATGGCAACGCCGACTAGAAACACGGCATGGCCCATGATGAAATGAGGAAAAAACCCGGGCATAACTTGTTTACTCCGTCTGTATTCAATCCAACATCAATCAATAAAGGAGTAATCAATCTTTTGCTTTTTCATCACCCGTGGTTAGCTCGGGGTAGTTGCTGATCAGTCGGTTAATCTTTTGTTTTTCATTTTTACTTGGATCAGGATGAACATCCTTAATATGCATCATGATACCCGCGGTGTGCTTTCCGCAAATTGGACAACGATACCGTTTTTTTATCCGTCGGAATGATTTCAATACATAATCATAGCAGAGGGCAAACCACAACAGAAAGGGTATGAGCATGCGGGTGATACCTGAAAATGTCATAATGAAACCGGCGAGCATGTTTTGATCGAAATAGAATGGAAAATGAGCGATGAGATTGATCAAATGAAACAGTACAATAACCGGCAGACCGATCAATAGATTCTTTCCCATTCTTCTCAAGGTCAGCGGAGTAGCTAGGATCAATGCGATGAATGGGATGATATTGTAATTGGTTAACTCCGCATGTGCTAGTCCAATTTCAGCTCCCATATAAGTGAATATGATCTGTTCATTTACTACCAAGGTGACATCATAGCCCATCAGATGAAGAAAAGGAGTAGCAAGATGAGCAAGAAAGAGAAGATAATACCTGCCGATGATAATCCATAGTGCAAACAACAGAGTTGAAAACAACAGAAACTTTCCAATAAAAATCAATTTTTCCTTCATCGTTGCACCACCAGCTCGATCCAGAGAAACCAGGCCAGAATGATGAAAATAAGAAAGGTTCCCTGCCAAAGATAGGAATGCACTAGATCAAAAAGATCCGTATGAAACATGCCAATATAAACAAGGACCAACAACCGAATCAGATTCAAGCCTAAAATCAAGGGAATGACTACTGCCAGACCAATGGCTTTCTTTTTCATCTCTGTTGGATAGGCAAGGATGCTTGATGAGATAATCATCAAGGCAAAGATACCGGTGCATTCATGAATAATTTCAATATCCATATTACCTAAGGAGATTAGCACTCCATCTACAGAGACCGTTAATCCGATTACATTAGCTAAAAACCCAGTAACCTGAGCAGTTGCTATAAGAATCCATTCAAGACTAGCCTGAAACAGATAATATAGCACAAAGAACGATACGGTTAACAAAAGAAAGAGACCCAGAAATCGCACAGCTTCCTGATTATTCGCAATGATATCAGTGACATACTGTTTGAATTTCTGAATGAGTTTTCCGATATCATCGAATTGATCCATATATTCAAGACCAACTGTAGAAATACAGTAGGTGAAATAATAGTTTTCGATTAGCTCTTACCGTTTTTTTCTGATTTGTACTATTGCAATCAATGAAACCATAAGAACAAAAATTATCATAACTAATGGGGAAAAAATAGGAACACTAGATTTTGCGCTTCCTACAATGATTGTATTTAGTACCTTTGTTGACAATCCTTCATCATCTGTAACGGTAAGAATAACATCATAAGTTCCTTCTGATGAATATTGATGATTTATTATTACGCCTGAACCTGTTGTCCCATCACCGAAATCCCATAGATAATCAACGATTTGCCCATCTGGATCAAATGATGAACTCCCATCGAAATTAAGCTTGAGATGTGCTTGTGGGTCAATAACTGATGATAAAAAAGATGCTTTTGGAACAAAAACCGGATTGCTATAATATGTTGGTGAAATTATATCATCGATTGTCCCATCACCATCGTAATCAACATCCATATCAGTAAACCCATCTGTAACAGAAAAAGTTGCTTTGGAATTTTTTTCTATTGCAATATTATTAAAAATTATTGTTTCTGTTTCGCGGGTATCTTTGTTATAATTATTACATTCTAGTGAAAAGAAACCTTTATTTTCACCAATTACGGCAAAATCAAGTTTATCATATGAATCTGGATTAAAGACAATAATATATTTTGAATCTTCTGCTCCTGTACCTAAATAACACACTCCAGGAATTTGTAAATCGATTTCTTCATTGTTGGTCAAGCCAACATGGTTACCTTGTGTGTCAAAAACATGAATATTTGCAGGACACAAAAGATTAAAGCTAAGATAATCTTGTACAGCATTTTCTGATAAAAAGAATTGGTCTGTGTTATCCTCCTCTGAAGGCCATGCATCATATATTTTAGAATGGTCCGAGTGATGGACAAGCATTTGATCTTTTGCATAGTTAAAAGCCTCTTCCATTGAGACTCTTTCATTATCTCCTGGTAGATAACTTTTCACAAGATATCGATTAGCAGTAAATGCAGAGATAAATTCTCTATCATAAAACCCTGTAGCATACCATGGAAATCCAGATTCAGTATGAAATTCCGTTGAATTAACAGCCATACCTATTAATTTGGAACTGCCGATAATGCCACTAAATGTCTTTGGATTGCCCTGTTTATCTACATCTGGAGTATCATCTGTTTCATGACAAAGCCCTCCAGAATAGCATGTGCTAAATATTCCAACCAGGTTGTCAATATCAGAAAAATTCTCATTTAATTCATAATCATATAATTCATTAATATCAGTTAGATCTAGATATTCACTTCTTCGTAAGTGGCCACCGTGACCTGAATAATAAAAAACTTTTATATCATCATTATCAGTAGCATCTTTAATATCATCGAGCTTATTTTTTATTTCATCCTTTGAAGGTTCTCTTAATATTATGACGTCTTCCTCTGCAAATCCAAAACCATCAACAAGAAGATATTTCATGTTCTTAACATCATATTTTGGGGCGATTAAATCTTCATTTCCATCCTCATAATCACAACAACTTATGAGGAGCGCTTTTCTATTCACAATTCCATCTGAATTCTTTATTTTTGATATTTTGATATCGTCAAAATAAACAACATTATGACTCCCGGATGGGTAATTTGATGAACTAAGAGAAAATTTATTTAACGTGACATCTCCCCATTGAGGATCATAAAATTCTTTTGGTTTAATTTCAAGGTTATTTCCTTTAAGATTTCCATCTATATAGACATCAGCGGTTTCAGTTGTATAATCTAATTGTACTTTTATATGATACCACGTTTGCTTGGAGTAACTTTGAAGAATGGTGCTATCAATTCCCTTGAAATGTATATCGCCATTTTTTGTAAATCCAACATAGTTGAATTTTGGGTTATAATTTGAGCGTTGGATTGAAAAACCAACTTTGGCTGCTTTATTACTATCTTCAATAAAGACATCAACTTCATATTCAAGTTTATCTGGAATATCAATATTAACATATTCTGTTCGAGCCCAATTTGGATAGGAATCTAATCGAAATGATTTCAATCCACTACTTGTCTCTTCATTTGAAACATATCCTGAAATACCACTGTACATGGTCTGCCACCATCCATTATCATCTGGATATTCCCCCACATTATAGTCTTCAAAATCATCAAAAAATGGTAATTGGATATTATCTGCTTTAGCAGTCTCAGTAAATATTGTTGGAAATGCTCCTCCAAAAAACAATCCTATGATTAAAATACTGAGGATTTTTATTATTCTCGATTTCATATATATGTTGCCTCCATCTTAACTGTTAATGTTCGAATACTCCTCCCTCAAAAAAGGGTAAACGAATTAAAGTTGATATGCAAATCTATAATATAAGATTATTATATAAATTTTAGTAACCATTTATAATTTTATAGGGTCAAAATAATTAAAATATTATTTTTTTATATAATACTATTTTTCCATTAATACATAATTTTTTTCATCGTTTTTTCATAAGAATAGCAAAAATTGCTAGAATTCCTATAATGATGGGGAGAAGAAAACCGTATGGAATTCCATCTGAAGCGTTGTCCTTATCTTGATCATCGGGATTGTCGTCCTGGTTATCTGAGGGATCCTCCGGTGAAACGTACCGTGGACGGTCCTTGAGTGGTTGATAGGGAATGGATGCATCCAACCAGGTGGTGCAGTTTACGTTTCCTTCTACTGTTTCTCCAGTTCCATCTGGATTCACTGTTTCATGATACGGTCCAGTTGTGTTCGCCCACCAGTTCTGATCGATGGTTATACTGTTGTCTTCACCAACCCATCTGGTCTGGGCGATGACTGCGGCTTCGGAATGGTTGATGAAATTGTTGTATTCAACGGTGTTTGAAGTATTAAACACGGTGATGCCAATGGTGTTTTCAACAAAGCTGCATTGTTCGATGCGGTTATTCACTCCATTTAGATTGATCGCACTTCCCTGAGGACCAATGTTTTGAAATAAAGTGGCATACACCAGGTTGTATTGACCATTGATAAAAAGTGATGTATATTCATAATCAGCAAACGTACAGTTTTCTATCAAGTTGTATTGACAGGTGCCATCAAGGATGACCTGAGCATTGGTAAACACTGATTCAGTGATGGTAGCATTCATGGTCTTTTGGAACACGACACTGGAAAAAGAAGTGTTTTTGATGATGCAATGGGTGAAGTTTCTGAACACGCAGGTTTGCTGTTGAACAGTGATATTATTGATGAACAGATGAGTTTTTCGCATTTCTCCACTTGAGATGGCATCTGCATAGCCTTCTGGGTTGAACTGGACATGTTCAATGGTTGTGTGATTTGCATTGATATAGATGATGGAGAGAAATTCTCCTTGCACCGTGATATTTTTGATGCTTACATTGTCTGCGTTGATTTCAAACAGGTTTTCATATTCGATTTGTTTGATGATGGTGTTCTGCGTTGATTCTCCAGTGATGGTAAGGGGTTTTTCGATGATGATTTTATTGCTGTTGTTTATTTCATATGTTCCATTATTGATATAGATGACATCTCCTGATTCAGCAGCAGTGACTGCTTCGTTGATGGAGGAAAAATCGGTTGACGGATCGGTTCCCACGATGAGTTCTTTTGCTGTAGTCGACGATGACAGGCACCAAAATGCTAGTAGTAAAATACTAAGTGAGATGATTATCCATTGATATCGTTTCATATTACGTTTAGTAATACGTATTCTTTATTATGTTTTATTGCATTTTTACGAGATGATTCTTTCTTAGTTGAACATTGAGCAAATCTATTTATGACCAAATTTATTATAATAAAGTGTATTTTATAAAATAATTATTCCAAAAATTATATAATTTTTTTATTTGAGAGGAATCTGATATTGATCTTTTTTTCCTTCTTG
>CAZQMI010000024.1:0-27261 GCA_964594475.1 uncultured Thermoplasmatales archaeon | reverse complement strand
AAGACTACTCGCTGTGGTGTTCTCATCCTTGTACCAGCCTAAAAGATTCCAGCTAGTCTCAAGAGGAACAGAAACATTGGTAATCGCAGATCCAGTCACACTAAACGTACTGTTCACCATTACATCCACAAAATATCCATGGCCGTCTGATAAGACAAAATCAAAACTCGGTGGTCCACCAACGATATAGGTATCATAGGTCTGAAGCGCTGCATTCCAACCGCTCACGGAAAGACTTGCAGTGATATTTGAAGCAAGATCTGAAGCCATCCAATTATTCTGCACGGGGAGACCCAATAGGTTCCAGCCCTGTTTCATCACCATATCCGTATAGTTTTGCCCAATGTAGAAGAAATAGGAATATGATTTCTCATGATTGGCCAAAGTATCCTCCGCCCACAGGTAATACTCATAGGATCCTGTTTGCATAAAACTCCTGTTGAGATAATAACAACTATGATCCGTGGTACTCATGGATTGATTACTGATTGATCCATCTGGATGGGTAATGGTTGCTTTCACTGTAGAAAGAGAATGTGCTGAGCTAATGGTTGCCGAAAGATTCACCCACCCAGGCATGTTCTGACGTCTGGGCTGTGCATGCAGATCAGAAAACACGATAGCATCAGATGACCCGGTTACATTCATGCCTTCAAGGAAACTGAAATCACCCCATCCTCGTTCATTGTTATACCCTTTTACCCGATAGTAATACATACCTGGAGTATTTCCAGTGATGGTATAAGAATGAGAGGGAATGCTGTTAGAAAGAGTAACGACTGATTCCACATCAGCAAGCGGAGAGATATTATCAACATAGAATCCTTCATCCTGAGTGTAGGTATCCGTGGTATAACGGAATCGAATATACACTGATTGACCCACCCAGCTATTTAAATCGTATTCGTGATATTCCCATCCTGCGGAATCACCGGTGAAAGTATCAAGCAAGGTAAAAGATCGGCCATCCGTGCTTACCTCAACAAAGGCCATATCAAAATTGCTTTCAATTTCATACCAACTCCAAAATGAAAGCATCATATCATCGGTCACTGGAACCGGATAGCTGCTCACCATAGATGAAACATCACCATTAGAATAACGAGATTTAAAACTATACGACCCCCCATAGGACCGAGTTGAAGACCGAGAAAACCCATCCATATCCCATAATGATGAGCCAATTTCTGCGGTATCCATACTGATACTTAGATTCCTGAGTTCATCTAACTGAAAATAAGCAGGATTCGCCCCAGGGTTCGTCTCAGTCCATGAGACCGTATATTGCCCATCGGTATCCGTGGTCATCTCATCAATAACTGGAGGGATGACCTGCGGGATGACATTACTGATATTTTCAGCTTCCTGCAGCAGATAGAACGCTCCATCATAATTTTCTTCACAGATCTGATCTAAATAACTTTCACTTGGGAAAAACGAGGTACAAGCCTCAATGGTATACGCAAAATGAGGTTCCCCTTGTACATAATATTTATATCCATATGCCCAATCCGTGGTATCACCTGTGGTCGGGTATAATCCCGAACTCTGATCTGGGGTGTACGTTCCTGTTCCATCTTGCTGAGTGATCCGACTTGCGATCTCAATACCAACCTGACTGATATAAGTATCATCAGGAGTAACATCTGTAGTTGAATACCCCCAGGGCCATAACACCAGTTCAGAATAGGTATGCCAACTGATACTGGCATCTATCTTATTTTGAATATACATATCTTTGATTGCCTGGGTGCAGTTCTCTGACATTGACCAGGGACCACAATAGGTATCATCATCCGGATCATGAGACACCGACCCAATACCGATCGATCCCCAGGATCCCCATGGATTACCATTGCATGATCCCCCATAGTTTCTATTTGCATCTATGCCATATGAGCTAAACTCTGGAAGATACCGTCGGTTCTTTCGCCACATGTTATGGCCCTGATCATGACTATACACATATCCATCAGGGTTTTCACAGGCAACAATCCAGATCCGACGATTATCAATGATATCAGTAATCTCTGGATCATTTCCGTAATGACTGGTGAGATTATCAGCGATATACAAACAAATGTTTATGGTCGGCCATTCCCGTGCATGATGAAGACCCATGAAAAAGATCCCAGGTTCTCCTTCATCAACACCGGGATTATCCGTTATTTCAAGACACCAGATATCTCGGCCCTCCCATGATTTACCAATGGAATATAAACTGGTAATAGAGGGATAATTAGTTGCAATATTCTGCAAGAAATCAACTACTTCAGGATAGCTGTAATACTCACCTCGTGATTCATCGAACAATCGGTCAACATTCTGTACCTGCATGGTATATTCGATTCCCAGTTCATTGAAATACGATAAATCATCATCAGTTGCAAAGATATCGATATAGTCATCTTTTTTGATGGATACTATCTCAAAATCATAATCCTTAATCAATACCTGGTTTTCAAAAGACTCACTCAGACGAACAACATGAATGAGATCGGAAGAATCAAAACTATCAGCGCCCTCTTGATCATCTGGCATCTGAAATGATCCAGATGCACTCAAACTCACTGAACCAATGATCAAGCAAATCCACAATACAACAAGCTTTTTCTTTTGCATTATATAATCCCTACATGGTATACTTTTTCTTTTTTTCTTCAGTATTGGACGTCATCAACCCAGTAGATCAATACTGGTACATGAAAGAAATAATGGAGAGAAACACATTGGTTTTCCTCTCCAGTTATTTGATAGAGCGTTTGCTGTTTATGGGAAGATGAACAATGATTCCAAAATAGGGAATCGCTCAATCAAAAACCACAGCAACTGCATCAACGGACTCATATCCTTCGGAACCGACAGAGACACCGGGATCTCACAACTATCAGAAGCATCATCACTATTCACCACCACGATCACACCACTATAATCATCCTTACTAGAAGGAGCAACCACAGACACAGAAACCAAAACATCACCATCCGCCGGAGTAAGACCAGACCCAGATTCAGGAGACATTGTCCATGTTCCCCAATCAGGAACACTTTCGATCTCCCAGTCAAGCATGGATCCCGTATCACCAACATTGGAAACAGAGAACTCACCAGTCAATGTCGCACCTGCACCCGCACGCGGCCAGGAAAACGAACCAGAACAATCAAGATCAGCACTCCCCATCGTAACCATTGCTATGGTCTCATCCGTATCAATTTGACCTTCATCATCGGTCACCGTCAACGTCACCGTGTACTCACCAATATCCGTATAGGTATGAACCGGGTTCTGCATATCAGATGAGCTTCCATCACCAAAATCCCAACTCCAACTATACGGAGCTGCACCACCAAAGGCAGATCCAGTGAACTGAATCTGTTGATCCACAATACCACTATACGGTCCATTGGCATTGGCGGTAGGTTCATCAGAAGAACCAGAAATATAGGCCTTGGTATCATCCCAATCAGAGTTCCCATTCGCATCAGTCACCGTGAGCACTACATCATATCCTTCATCAGCATTCGGAGCATCATAGGTATGCGCAACATTCTGACCAGACCCGGTTTCACCATCACCGAAATCCCAGAAATAGGTATACGGAGGTTGACCAATACTCGCCGATCCAGAGAACTGCACCTGTTCACCCACAGCACCATAATACGGTCCACCCGCATCAGCAACCACATCAGCAGGATCAATGGTTGCAGTGGTACTATCAGATTCAACCGTCCCCACAGAATCAGTCACCGTCAACGTCACCGTGAACGTGCCATCCTCATCATAGCTATAAGAAGGATTCTGCTGATTACTGGTTTCACCATCACCGAAATCCCACAGCCAGCTATACGGTTCACAGCCACCATCAGCTGAACCAGTGAAATCAATATCATTACCCACGATATCACTATACGGTCCACCCGCATCAACACTCAATGCATCAGTGGCAATGTTCACCGTTGCCGTATCCGTATCACTATCACCATCATCAGAAGTAACCGTCAACGTCACCGTGTAGGTGCCATCACTATCATATTGATGAGAGGGAAACTGTCCATTACCATTATCACCATCACCGAAATCCCAACTCCACGTATAGGGTTGACAGCCACCACTGGCACTCCCTGTAAAGGAAACCGGGCTGCAGACACTCCCACTATACGGTCCACCCGCATCCGCAGAAAGGGCCGCGGTTGAAATAGTCACCGGAGCAGTATCAGAAACCGTATCACCCTCACTATCAGTCACCGTCAAGGTCGCCGTATATGATCCATCACTATCATACTGATGCGAAGGATCCTCACCGGTTCCACTATCACCATCACCAAACGTCCAACTATACGTATTGCCACCATGCCCACCAGAGGCAGTACCATCAAACTGAACCGGATTACAAATATCACCACTATACGGTCCACCCGCATCACAGGAAAGCCCAGGGTTCACCGTGATCAACACTGAATCAGAATCAGTTTGACCACAATCATCAGTCACTGTGAGCTCACAATTATAAGAACCCTCATTGTTGAAAGTATGCGTAGGATCCTCCTGAGAACTGGTACCATCACCATCAAAATCCCAGAACCAGCTATATGGAGTTGCACCACCAGATGCCCCCCCATCAAAGGTAACGGATTCACCTGCAACAATCGTGGTTGGAGTTGCACTCGCCGTTGCCGAGAGAGTTGGCGGATCAAGAACCACATCAACTTGTGTGATACTTCCTGATACCGTTCCAGTGTTACTCCCAGACCATGATCCCATGGTCGCCGTCACCGTAAACGAGGTACCATCTGGCCATTCAGTACCCGTATCAGGTCCTATATCAACACTATACGCACCAGATCCATCCGTGGTATCGGTTTCATCAGGATACCCGGAAGCACTGACCACCACGGATGCACCAACAGCAGCACCACCATTACAATAGGTCACATATCCCCAAATAGTCTTAGGTGGTAAGGGATCAGCTACTGAACTGGATGGTATTCCTACCACAATTACTGATGTAATCAAAAAAAGTGAAACTAAGATCGCTCCACTGACATTGGCTGCGTTTTTTTTATTCATAGTATTTTTTTTCATCATTATCCCCTAATTCTTTTTTAAACTTTGACTGATAATGTCGTACCCCTAATGTTCAAATTTTTATATATACTATTATTATAATAGCTCTTTCTGTTTATTAATATTTCCATTATCTTATCATTCTCCATACCAATAGCTCTGTTCAGTGACATCAACAAAGACACCCATTCCAGTATCAATGACGAAATCAAAGGTATCTGGTCCACCTACAATGTAGGTATTGTATGTCTGTGCGGTTGCATTCCATCTGCTCACACTACTGCAACCAGTGATATTATCAGAAAGGCTACTCGCCATGGTGCTCGTTTGATGATACCATCCAAGTAGGTTCCATCCAGGCAGAAGAGATACGTTCACCGCATTAATTGGTGGGCCTGACACCGATAGCATGGTCTGCTGACTAGCATCCACAAAATACCCATGACCACGTTGTAATGGAAAATCAAATGTTGGTGGCCCTCCTACGATATAGGTGTAATAGGTCTGATTCACATTATCCCATTTGCTCACAGAGAGACAACCAGGAATCTGATCTGCTAGATCACTTGCATTCCAACTGAGATTCACAGGCAGCGTCATCAAATTCCAGCCGATCTCCAAGGTGGTATTAAAATTCATCATCCCCACCGTGATTAGTTCTGATGTGGTATCAGATGCTCCTGATGTATTGGTCACTGTAAGGTTCACCAGATAACTGCCATTGGCTGAATAAGTATGAGATGGATGCTGCATAGTCGATGTATCACCATCACCAAACTCCCAGTACCATCCATTGATTGTATCACCTGAAGTATCAACGGATTCATCAGTGAACGAAACAGGATCACCTGGTATGGGATACAATGGAGAAAAGGAAAAGGCCGCTACAGGACCAAGAGAAAGAACGGAAATGGTCTTGGTTATACTTCCAATGGCTTCTTTATCATCCATGACCGTAAGCGTAACCTGGTAGTCACCAGGTTGAGCATATTGATGAGTGGGATTTTGCATGGTTGAGGTGTTTCCATCACCAAAATCCCAATTCCATGAAATAATCGTTCCATCATCAGTTGAGGTATCCGTGAACTGAATCATATCCGCAGTGGTTGGACTTGTTGGTTGAAACGAAAAATTTGCCTGTGGTGCATCATTTGTTTCTTGTGCAAGGGTTCTAAAACCATAAAGCACACCATCAAAACCAAAGGTGATAGCCACGATATTGGGAAGCGTATCGCCGGTGATGTCACCAAGACCAATATGCATGACATCATCAGCGGTTGCATAATTCCACAGCTCATAACCATTTCGATTCAACACATACACGGTTTGATCATCAGATCCAACGAGAAGTTCATTGATTCCATTCTGATTCACATCACCAGTGATCACACAATTAATATCTCCACCAGTTGGAAACGTCCAAATCTGACTTCCATCCAACCCATGTAATGCAATCACATTCTGCCCATCTGATCCACCACCAATAATAACATCATCATATTCATCTTCATTTGCATCCTCACCAGTTAGACTATACTCTGAACTGACAGAAATCGGCTGAGACCACATCAACGCTTGAGTTGCACCATTAATGAGCTGTACCTTGGTATAACTGCCCCAGGCAACATCCATGATACCATCATCATTTCCATCAAGGACTGCTGCATTCTTAGCACTGCTCACATCAACATCATAATCCCAAAGAAAAGATCCCGTTACCCCATCGAGAACTGCGATTTGAAGCGATGCTGTTGCAATAACGTCAAGCATTCCATCGTTGTTCATATCATATAAATCAATATCACGAACTGATCCATTCAAATCTCGTGACCAAAGCAATCCTCCCGTGTCTCCATTGATGGCATAAACATAACTATCATCAGATCCTGCGATGACATCCATATGTCCATCATTATTCACATCAAGGGTTTGTACACATTTCCTATAGAATTGATCTGTTGCGAGCGTAAACTGCCAGAGGATATCACCATCATAGCCGTTTAATGCAGTGACCATGTCATCATTACCCGCAACTGCGGCGTCATCAATACCATCATCATTAAAATCACCCGTTGCAACCGTGTATAGATTCTCTGTTGCATTCCATAACCAGAGCAAATCACCAGTGGACCCTTCAAGCGCATAGGCTTGATCATCCGATGTTACTCCAATGACATCAAGTGCGGAATCACCAGTGAAATCACCAAGTGCCAGACCATTACCATATTGACCCACTGGGGTTTCCCATAGTACTGGTGAAACTTCCACGGTCTTAAACGCCCAAACTGCTTTAGCTGGATCATCGCCAGAGAATTCTGCACCACCCGAGCAAGCGATATCTGCAATGCCATCATCATTGAAATCACCCGTTGCCGTGCCATGAATGGTTCCTGCAACCGCCTGATACCAATCCTTTATTCCATTGGTTGCATTTAGAATCTGAAGGCGATCATAGGTTGCCGCTATGATGTTTTCATATCCATTACCATCCACATCAGCAAAGGACAGATGACGAGCATACCCATTCAATAGCTCTGATTCCCACATAGGTTCATTAAATGTTCCCTCATATGCACGGATGATGAAATCAACATATTCATTGCCCACCAATAGCTCAAGATCTCCATCCTGATCAACATCATGAGTAAATAAATAGTTGGGTTCACTGATCCAGGACCTTGACCAATATCTGCACTCCATTCCAGATTACCGGTGAATCCATCTCTTACCTCAACTTGAACCATATCGTCATCAGTGACCACACCAAAAATGGCTTCGACTGTGCCATCATTATCAATATCAGCCATGATTGCTCTTTCTGGAGTTGAAGCAATTATTTCATTCCAGATGACCGCTCCATTAGTTCCATCAAGCACCCCAATCTCATTATCATATCCTGGAAGGTATTCATGTGCATAGACTACATCATCCATGCCATCACCATTGACATCGGAGGTATCAACAGCATTGATAAAAATACTGCCTACCTCATAACTCCAGAGTTCATCACCGGTCTCCCCATCAATTGCATATACGAAATCATCCCAGCAGGCAACTGCAACATCAGAATATGCATCACCGTTAAAATCACCAACTGCGACATCACCAATGGTATCACCAGATCCCCCAGGTGTAAAAACCCAAATGATCCCACCAGTGCTTCCATCAATGACGTGAACCTTGCCATCTGGTGTGTTCAGACCGAGACTCGTACCAATCACAGCATCCATGGTACCATCATTATTGATATCACCAATGGTCATCGATCGAGCACCACTATCTACTGTGTAATCCCATAGTGACTGCCCATCCACGCCATCAATTCCATAGACTTTTGAAAGAGCATCATATGAATCACTATCATATTCAGCAGCGATAATATCATCTATTCCATCACCAGTAAGATCCGCTGATCGAATATGTTTCACAAATAGATCAGCATCAAACACCCATAATTGTTCTCCTCCCTGATTACGATCACTACCTCCCTGAATTCCGATGACAACAGTAGAAATCAGCATCATTATGACAACAGCGTATTTTACGCTTTGTTTTTTTGTTTTCATACTATCTTCTCCATTATCTTTCTTTAATTTTTTTTATTTATTGTACTCTTTTTATCCTTCTCCATGCCAGTAACTCTCTTCGGTGACATCCACAAACAATCCCATCGATTGAACAATGGTAAAATCAAAGCTGGGTGGACCACCCACGATGTATGTCTCATAGGATTGAGTGGTGGTATTCCAGCTGCTCACACTGCTGCAACCGGTGATATTACCCGCAAGGCTACTTGCCGTGGTATTTTCTTCTTTGAACCATCCAATGAGATTCCACCCGCTGGAAAGGGAGACATTCACTGAATAAAGCGGAACACCAGTAAACGTACACATGCTCTGTTGATTTACATCTACAAAATATCCATGTCCACCAATTAATGAGAAATCAAAACTAGGAGGACCTCCAACGATATAGGTTTGATAGGTTTGCGAGGTGGCATTCCAACCGCTTATCGAAGTACAACCAGTTATTTGAGCAGCCAGATCACTTGCGTTCCATCCCATATCCATAGGAAGAGTAATCAGATTCCAGCCTGTTACAAACGATATATCACATGAAATAAAACTATCATCAACGATTCTAAACGTGTAGGTTGAAGAATGACCATTGTTACCAAGACTATCACAGGCATGAATGATCACTGAATAATTTCCTATGATACCATACTGATCCTCATAAAAATACGTATCATCTTCCCCAGCGGTCATGGACACATTGACTGTAGTAAACCCGGGCGGTCCATTGATTAAAACAGATGAGGTGGAAACCATAGTCTCATCAGTGATGATACAACTGATATTCACCGATTCGTTCACCAGTTGCGGATTCGGCTGAAGCAACACCTGAGCAATCACCGGCGCTGAAACGTCCTGAAAGACCTCTACGATTTCAACATGTTCATCATTGAGCGTGTTTTCATCATCTGGAAGATGGGTCTGAATCTGAACAGTGTAAAACCCATTTTGATTCACCGTCCAATCCGGTGAAAACAACACATCTTGTGTTTGATATGCATTTATATCAACTAGTTCTACATCGGAATATACCAGTTGATTTCCATCACGGCCGTAATTAAATCCAACCGTAACATCATCGATATACCATCCTGCTTTGTTCACCGAAATATCAGATCCGAAATGCCAGCGGAATTGAACGGTTTCCCCGGCAAAATCAGAAAGATCAAAGGTTACCAGTTGCCACCCAGAGGAACTTCCCCCAAAACAGGGTTCATGAGGAATGCCTTCATTATTATCAGATGCAAATTCAATGGGATACGGATTCAGATACTCACCAAGCACCTGCCAGTACAGACCACCATCTGTTGAAATCTTAACATTGCCTCCATCATAATGACTATATCCATCCTCAGTGTCATACCAATGCCAAAACGATAGCTCCGAAGACACCCCATTAGGAAGATAGATTGGAACTGAATCAACCATGGCACTGGCATCATCACTGTAATCGCCATCAAGATCTGTCGCCCAACAGAAAGATCCGGAATATGCTGAAGATGGACCACTTGTTGGATTGCCCCACTCCCAATCTGGGGTTCCCTCTGCTGAATAATTCCCATTATCAACTTCAAAATCCTGGAAATAATCCAGGAAACCAGCGTAAATCGAACAATTAACGACGACATCCGTTTGATTATAAAATCCAAGGTTTCGAATTGTTGCATTGATCACATGTGACCCATGAGAAATGACACCAGTTGGTTGATTCAAACCAACTACTTCCATATCATCACCAAAGACCACGGTTATATCAACAGATACTACCCATTCAGGATCATTTAAATCATTACTTTCAACAATGACTGATCCCTGATATTCTCCTTCAGCAAAACCAGTTGAATCCGCGGTAATGGTTACCTGTACTGATTCATCGATACCTAGGGTTCCTTCATCGGGATTTGCGGATAACCAGTTTCCACTGTAATCACCATCATAGGAAAGAGAGAAATTCAATGGTGCATGAGCATCAGCACCATTCCGAATGGTAATCGTATCAGTCGCCGTTGCATCCGTAGGTAACAGCATCACAAGCGAGGAAGGAGTTACTTGAATAGCCGGTGATGCAATGACTGATACGGTCTTGTTCACATTATTATTTGATACATTATATTCATCAGGTATAGGTCGAGAAACCAACTCGAGAGTATGATTTCCCAGTGGCGGATGCCAACTAAAGGAAACCGATGTTTGCTGCATACTGTCAAGGACGGGAATGGTTTTCGAACTGAGAACAACTCCGTCTTCAATGAAATCTACGATAATATTCTGTTCAGTATTGTTTCCCACGTTCCGCACAATACCTGTTACATTCTGTGTTTCATCAAAGGGAACCATATCATCAACATTGATTTGTTCCATCTGTATATCATGTTCCGGCACAAAGGGATCATCACTCCATATCTTCACCGAGGAATCACCCATCACATTATAGCTTTCCATGAATCGTTCGATTTCTAAGCCTGGATTCTGCATATATGAGTCATACATGCCTTTATCGGTCATCTGACCAATACGATCTAGTCCATCATACCACCAGGCATCAAATACTCGTCGTTCGATTACATCATCCTCATCCCAATACGTGCTACAGGATGAACCCCAAAAAGCAATTGATCCTTTGTTCTGCACACGAAGCCAGGTCTCACCGAAACATTCACCATCCTCATAGGTGTTAGTAGAACAGGCATGACTACATACAAATGGATACATGCCATCATTAACCAATGAATTTACATCAGATTGATAAAAGGGAACACAAGCCCAACCCGATGGGCTTCCATGACCGGAATAGATACAAAGACTTCGCCCATCATTTAACGCAGTGGAGATATCATCAGTGTCACCTCCTGTTGATTCATAGATACGATCGCAACTATACCCATTTGGCTCCAAATGCGTGGTCATCACATATTCATGGGTATCTTCCGCAAGCTGACCTTGGTCATCAGAGGCGATAAATGCCCCCTTTTTGATCCACTCATTAGAAGGAAAATCACCTTGCTCATAGTACATGGTTTTATCAACCATGATACTTACCTGTGCCTCTGTTGAAGCGGGAAATCGACTAATATAGAGATCTGGGAAAATATCCCCATCCATGGTAGCATAATAGGAATCTGTTTCCGTACCACAAACGGATCCAGTGAACGCTGGAATCTGTGGGGTATCACCCACCAAAAGTACATATGCAGGTGGAATCGCCCAATTATAAAATGCATCTTGAATGTAATTTTTGATGTTATTTGCTGTAGGACCACCCGGGATATCAGATGTCTTTGTGGCAGTAGTATCGAACCCAAGATTGCTTTTCCAATCAGCAAATGGAACGATTTCATCATAAAATGCATCATCAACGATGATTAAATATCCCTCTTGATTTCGATCAGTATGACTCAACTGTTCATAAAAACCATAATTTAAATACAGCTGTTCAAAAAGCGGTTCAAAGGATGGATTGCTATACTGATGTATAAGATCGAGGGTTTTTGTAAGATCTCCGTGAGAGAGACTTATCTTTATCTGGCAGGATCGCATCAATTGAAGCTTTCCTGTTGTGGGTTGATAGAGAACCGGTGCGATTTCAACTAACGCAAATCTTCTTTCCCGGATCTGACCGATCTTTCTAACAGAAGCAAAGGTCTGTGGGAAAAAGGAATCATTTTGATAGAATTGCTCATCTACCATCACTGAATCATCTGAAAATGAGTGTTTTTCCTTCGGTGGCTGAACAGGGATAATACGCTCGGGTAGTCCAAGATTGGATAATGAATTTAGCTCCCAATCAACCAGCTCAACGGATATCGAAGGCACTGCCCCTTGAGGGATTTCTATCATCCGTCGTAGCATAGGAAGTTTCGCTTCACCAACAACATTATGAAATCCACACCCATCAATATCTAACCGAGCAAACCGTACGTCATCATAAGAAACTGTTGAATAGATCACATCTGGAAAGCAAGTAGTGATCATCATGGTGTTGATATCATGATGATCAACGGTAATTGTGAGTTGCTCATTGTTATTGTGATATGCGCTACTGGTCATCATGGTTATGACAAGAAAAAAACCAATGATGAGACTGACGGTTACTTTGTTCTGTATCGTTTTTTTTTGAATCATACTTATCAAATACCATATTTTTTCATTATAGCTGAATTATTCACAGCTGTTTATTTTATCTCTTTGAGATTCAAGATAAAGGGACCATACATGGTTGCAGTATACTGTTTTTCAATAGATCCAGCAGAAATAGAGATATCAACTGGGCCAAATCCAATGCTAATGGGCAGTCGTATTTGCGTGTTTCCATCAGCCATACCACTTCCTTCACCGCCAAAGAAAATCATTCCTTCAACGGTTATTTTCCAGGGAACCGATTCTGCAGATGTGATCAGTGCAGAAAGAAGGAAACCTCCTTGCACACCAGTGATGTCGATCTGCTGCAGCATAATAGTATCAACCTCAGTGTAGGTTCCCTTCACTACACCAGATGTACATCCATTCCAATCATCAAGGGAAATACAAACACTGAACCCGGTTCCATCAGGCCATTCATCACCAGTGTCAGGACCTACGTCAACCTGCCATGAATTCTTTTGAACGCGGGTCGTTTCCGTTGCAAATGATTCATCATCTGCTGACACCATCACCGTTGCTCCATCAGCATCTTGCCCATTACTTTTCTCCACCAGCCCCCAAATCGTTTTCGCCGGAAACGGAGGCGCAGAGGAAAAGCTGGTGCGATTCCAGATTCCACTCTGATTCATTTCCACAAAGATACCCATGCCACAGGTGACCGTGAAATCAAAACTGGGTGGACCTCCGACGATATAGGTTTGATAATCCTGTGTTGCTGCATCCCACATACTCACCGAGATGCACCCGGTGATATTTGCTGCGATATCACTTGCTGTAGTATTATAATCATGATACCATCCTAAAAGATTCCATCCAGGTTCTAAACTGACATTGGCCTCGTTTATCAGGATGCCCACCAGGGTCATCGTACTATCTTGATCCACATCCACGAAATAACCATGACCATCCAATAAGGGGAAATTAAAACTAGGCGGTCCGCCAACGATATAGGTATCATAGGTTTGATTAAACCCATCCCAACTGCTCACACTGGTACAGCCAACAATGTTACTTGCTAGATCACTTGCCATCCAATCGACATCAACAGGAATTGTTAATAGATTCCACCCAGTGTATAATTCCATGTCCATAGCAGTATGATTCTCATCAACAATGGAAAATGTTTTCACCGGAGACGTCACTGCATTTCCATGAGCATCCTCAGCCCATAATGAATAGGTATAATTTCCAATGATCTGATACGATGACTGATAGTAATATTCATCCATCTCAGTACTTGACATGGAGGTATTCACGGATTGAAAACCGGCTGGGCCATCAACAGCGACATAGACTGCGTTAACTCCAGATGCATCAGTAACTAGTGCACTAATGTTCACCGGCTGGTCCTTCAACTGTATGGAGGGCATAGCATGAAGCTGATCAATATCAGGAGGACTGACATCCTGATAGACCTCAACAACACCAATTGCATTGTTATTACTCAATTGTTGATCAGCAGTAAGTTTTGTAGTGACCTCAATAGCGTAAAACCCATTGCTATCTGCATGCCAATCCGGGGTAAAGAGTACGTTTTTTTGCATCAATGAATCAATATCAACCATGTTTTCCGTGGTGAAGACGATATCACCATTTCCTCGAGTTGTGGTAGAAAAAATCTTAACATCATCAAGATACCAATCATTCAAATTCCAATCATTTCCCTGGAACTCAAATTTCACCTGGGTCGCACTGCCGATGTCAGATGAAATATCTATATCATGCTCCTCAGCAGGAATATCATCACTCACTGGATTAGACCAGGGTGTTACATCCGTCCATGAATCCATGCTATCTGACCGAGTGAGTACTCGACAGTTAAAGGTGCTTGTGTAATGACTGATGGAATGATTGAACCTGAGGGTTAGCGATGGTGATCCAATAGTATTAACTGGTTTTGAATTCAAACAAGCGTAGTCACCATTGATATAGTAATAATAAAGATAAGCCTCTGGAGAGGTGCCCCCTGCATCCGATCCCGTATGCTGTCTCCATTCATCGGATTCCTCCTGCGTCCATCCCTCAGGTGGAAACGCACCGGAGAAATCCTCATATAAAAAGGTATCAAACACTCCCTGCATGATAGTACAATTAACGATCACATCTGTCTGCGGTTGACTGCCGAAGTTTTCAATAGTAGCATTCACTGTGTAGAAACCATGAGAAACATTACCCGTAGGATTATTAATCGATATAGTTCCTACATCATGAGCAAGAATAACACTGAGATTAACCGGGACATAAAGGATTTCTTCATCAAGATCATTACTATCAATCACGATATACTCCGTGTAATCACCAATGGGAAGCGATGAGGTATTTACCAGAACAGAGATATTCATCTGTTGACCTGGTTGAAGTGACCCAGTTTTGGTGCCAACATCCAACCAATCATATCCTTCATTATTAGTACAACTCAAGGTGAAATTGAGCTGTGCACCAGCGAAATGATGATTCCCGATGGTGATATTGTCCGTGATGAGCACGCCAGCACTATTTGAAAAACTGAATGAATCTGGGTGAATCCAGATATCTGGAACAAGAGTAACAGTGAACTGATGAGGATCATCTGCACCGATAAATGGATGATTCTCATTTCTTCCCGATGCATCCTGAGCATTGATATAATAGTCAATGATTTCTCCGCAGGGCTGATTGGGAATAAATGTACCATACACTCCTTCATCAACCTGACTCATCAGAATAGTATTCCAAGATGATGAGGTATTTTTCCAAGCGACTGTTGGTGAGGAGGGAAGAAGATTTGTTTTACTATAGGCAGTGATCTCAGCTTCAATGTAGAATCCATCATCGGAGGGAAGCTGATAGGTCAACGGAGTATGTGAAATATACAGCATTTCTCTATCCGGAACGCCTTTATTACGGCAATGAAGTGCATCAGTTGACTCCCATGGGGAACCTGATGGCGCAGTGAATCCTAGGACCTCATAACCTGGCATTGCAGATTCATATGAGAGCAAGGCATCATCATCCCATTGACTCCCAGTCTGCGGAACCAAAACCTTATCATTAAGTATTAATGAATTGGTATATGGTTCATTATTAGGTGTATACACCCGGACTACATCATAATAAGTACCATAACAACTCTGCTGCTGTTCGAAATAACTCACCGCATCCTCGATTTCATCATACTGGGAATGACTAGGTGGAACTTCCCTGATCAAAATGGTATCAGGAGAAAGATATTTTGCCCAACAATCAACATGTTTGATATATTCTCCATTCACATCAGGACGTACATGATAGGTTTGAATTCCTAAGAATTGGTTCACCGTCTGATTGATCTCCTCATGGGTCTTATCAGAATTCTCTGACCAGACCAACTCTGTTGAAACCGAAATACCCTGTCCATCGGTCATATAATTACCACCAGCATGCTCCAAATCCATATAGGTATAGTTCAGACTTTGATTAGCTGCAAAGGCAGAAGGAATCGCGTTATCATCCGGTCGTGGACGATTATAAAGAAAATCAATGACATCCAAGCTATCAGTGGTCTGATTGAATACAAACCAAGGACCATAATCACGGGTCCAATAACTATTTGATGGAGCGATTAAATAACTAGTATGATCTGTGTTTATCCCATGATTCTGATACATGGACTCAACCGTGTTCTTTTCAGAAGTACTTCCCACAATGGTAATCACTTCTACATCCTCAGCCATCTCCTTGATCAAATCAAGGGTGATGCCAAAGGGATAGCGGATCAACACTGATTCCATGGGTTCAAATTCAGCTGGTTGACGCACTGGTGGAAGCACGTTTAAGGTGGTGATATACGGATTTTTATTGAAGGCAGTTACCACTAATTCTGCGGTTTCCATATCCGATATGGGATCTTCAAACTCAATAACACAATCTCCATTGCTATCTGTGTAATTGAATCCAAGCAATATTCCATTATGAGAAATGGCACACAACGCATGTTCAATATTGACCACGGTTACCTCATATGATAACGATCCTGAAGTAAGATATGGCTGATGATTAACGGTCATGCTTCCCGGAATATCAGTACGGAGCACAAGGGAGGGATCGCCAAAGATATGCCAAGTATCGGTCTCTGCATCGCCACTTGATCCATATTCATCATTCATATGCATACAACCATTGGCATGGATACCTCCAATGGTATGCATGATGTTCTGCGGATATTGCTCGGTGAGCAAATCATTCATTTCATCTTGGCCATCCATAGGAGGATCCCATGCCATACTCTTTGAGGATCCTGTCGCTACAATGGCACCAGTTGGTTTTCCATTGATATCATTTGTCGCTCTCAGCCATGCCTCACAGAAACATTCATCAACACTATCAAACTCACCATTATTACAGGCAACCGAGATAATAAAGGGAAGCATGTTATCATTAACTAGATTATGCACATCTGAACTGCCAAATCCAGATGTTGACCAACCATATTGACTGCCATGACCACAGTAATTCACAATACTTCTTCCATCATTCAAACTTGCGGCGACATCACTTTCTGAGGGATTTCCACTTCCGTCCTCTCCGCCATGTGATCCATCATAGAGTTCATCCACTTGAATATAGGTGAAATTCAAAAGATCATTTCGGATGTTTCTCAGATGAGTCCAATCTGATTCACCATCATCACCTTTTCCTGTTCCAGGTCCACCCTCATTTGAAGCAATACCCAGTCCTTTCTGATAATGAGGCAGTGTCAAATCAGGCGTTTTTTCATAGGTGATGGTTCGATTGATCATAGTTGCAAGTTGTGCACTGTTTTGAGCGGAAAACCGTCCGATGAAGATCTCAGGATAGCTATCTGATCCATCAATATATCCATAACTTGGATCAGAAGCATGGCTTCCAGATGTAAGTGAAGGAACCTGAGCGATATCACCAACCAACAACACAAAGGTCAATCCATAATTATTATAATAGTTCTCGATATAGGTTTTTATATTGGTCGCTGATCCACCAGCAGTGGAGACATTGATCATTTCAGTTGGAATCCCTTTCATCTGTTTCCATTCAAGAAATGGTTGCATATCATCATAGAACGCATCATACGTGATGATCAGAAGATTTCCTTCTTCAGGGACAGGTGTATACCCAAAATCACCAAAATTAAGGAAATGATTCTGATAAAGATATAAAAAGGAAGTGGGAACTCTTGTCTTGGGTTGGCCATGAAACACATTGATCTCACCAGGTCCATCTGGAACCAGTTCAATGTCAATTGAGGTATACACTCTCAAGGTTTGTAGCACTGGATTATACTGAAATGGCTGAAAAACAATGGTCTGACCTCTGAAATCCCTGAGAATGTATGGATCTCTTACAGTGACAATTTCCTGAGGATAATAGGTGTTTTGCTGATAGATGTTACCAAATTCAAATGAAACATCCTCCGGTGATTGTGGTCGGTAAATATGTCCTTTTGATGGAGCCACATCAATCCCATGTATGGTAATAAATGATGCATCAATGATGTTTACTTTCATTTTTTGATCCGAAGGAATAATCACGCTTCTGCAAATATTGGGAAGATCCGGGTATCCTTTGTTTATGATTTGGCTTTCCTCACCAATACCAATGGAGAGATAATCTGTTCCATGGATCTGATGGGGTTGGTAGTTGAAATCATGTACAAGCAATGAAAGATCAATTGATCCTGCATTTGATGTCTGAATCATTGAAAAATCATCTAAAGGATCCTCGGTAAACGGAAAACCTGCGTTGAATAAATCGTTTGAACTTGCAATTAATGGCGAGTAACTCACCATGATGATAAACAATGCTATTACAAGTGTTATCTTCTTTTTCATCATTTTAATCATACTCCATTTTTTATCCTTGTCCATACCATATACTTTCTTGGTTCACATCCACAAATAGACCCATACCACGGGTAATAGTAAAATCGAAACTGGGAGGACCACCCACGATATAGGTATCGTACGATTGTGTAGAGGTATTCCATTTACTGACACTATTTGAACCGGTGATATTTCCAGCAAGACTACTTGCCGTTGAGTTCTGCTCATGATACCAGCCAATGAGATTCCATCCGATTTCCATTGACACAGAGACATTGCTGATATTTCCTCCATAAATAATCATAGTGCTTTGTTGATTCACATCTACGAAATACCCGTGACCATTCAACAATGGAAAATCAAAACTTGGTGGACCACCAACAATGTAGGTATCATAGGTTTGATTGAGTCCATCCCAATCGCTCACTGATGAACAACCAGTCGTGTTATCTCCAACATCACTGGCAAACCAACCATTATCAACAGGTATAGAAATTAAATTCCATCCAACAAACAGAGGTATCTGTTCAACACTTTCATTTACCACGATGACATCTACATTAATTTGAACCGGTCGATCATTTGATGAAACAATGAGGTCTTCATGATATGATCCACAGGCGAGGCCAGTAGTATTTACTGTGACATTAATACTATCATGTTCACCATAGGATGTCCCATGATCTGGATCAATGGATAACCAAGTACTAGACTCACTTAGATTATAATCAAGCTGACCACCACCACTATTCCAGATTTCAAGTGTTTGGGTATCCGTCTGATTTTGTTGCATAGTGCCAAATTGAAGTACTGGAGGCGAATATGATAAAATAGGAACGGTTTCTTCACATTCAGCAAACACAAAAACATTATCAATTCCTGCTTCAACCACGGAACCTGCATTGAGATCTGATGCCTCAAATCGGACTTTCACTTGGTCGGTAAGGCTAATATAATCAGTTATGGAAAAACGATGTACATTCCAACCTGAAGTCGAATCAGGACCAATAGTTTCAGCAAGAACCCAATTCAATCCATTATCATTTGAAACGTACACCTTGAAATAATCATTGTTGGGATCTGCACCATAGTCATTGGTATACCACAGTGCATATTCAACAAATGCATCAGTTAATCCATCTAATAAAATGGTTGGTGAAATCAACCAAGTAGTTCCATCATCAATATCATAATCGCCATCTCTATTATCAGTGACAAAACAACTCCCAGATCCATCATAATCAGATGCCGGATCGCCACGGTCACCGCCGCCAATAGGAACTCCACGATCCCATGCGCCCGTGGTCAGAAAATCATCGTTTTCAACTGTCCAACCCTTATCTGTTTCAAAATCATCAGTAAATTCGACACTGACCACATGGATTGGTCTGGCTGCTTGCTGATTATCTAGATAACTTTCTGATGAAACTGGAACCGCTCGGACAGTGATATTATAGAGTCCACAACCTGAATCACTAGTATTCATGGTAAAGGTAATCCAACTGCTTTGTCCCTCATTCAACGAAACTGTGGTACTGTTAAGAACAGTGTTATGGGCAAGCAATTGTACGTCAATAGTATTCTCATCTGTCACTCCAAGGTTTTCTACGAATGCTTCAACAGTGATAGTGGTGTTTATCCCAGCCATTTCAGGACCGGTCACATCCGTAACCGCGATATCCGGCCCATAGATGATATTCTTACATACTTCATTATCCTCTGTGATATTCTCACCATTGAGGACAGGGACATGAATACAGAATGTTTCCACTCCACTTGATGGAGTTTGATACGACCATCCAACCTCCTCATTGGTATCTGACTCAAAGAGAGGGATGGTCGTGCTGTCTTCTACTATTCCATCAATAAGAAATTGAACCTGAACATTTGATTCATCATTTATCCCATTATTATATAAAGTAGCATTCACCCAGATATTAGTATTCGTTGGTTGATGTGATGAGACATCTAAGTTTTGAATGCCTATATTGTGATCTGGTTTAACTGGAGGTTTAATTCGCTGTGCAGGATCAGCAAACAACAGACAACTCTCAATAATGCCTCGCCAGGTACCTGATGAAGGATCCCAATTAATGGTTGGTGCCATGACATCCTTTGACCAGGCTTGAGCTTTTCCCAGTTGCCAGTTCATAGTTGATCCTGAATTATTCGCCGTATCAAACATATAATCCCAGAAGGATTTCTGTTGGAATGAACTACTTGAATTAGTGGTATCAAAATTTCCCCATCCATAACCGGTGTTATACACACAGCCGAATGCCAGTTCCGTATCCGAATGAAACAACATAGAATGAAGTACGCCATCATCTGCTGCATCCATATCTCCACAATGGCATCCATAATCATGTAGGAAAAATGGTTTGGTGTTATGATAATCCGATTCCCAAGTGTAATCTTGAACGTCCATTGACATACCTGCATCTGCGTGAGCAATAGCACTGATAATGGTTACCTTATCATCATTGATATCATTTTTTAATCCAGTGGTGGCACTAGAAGTACTTCCCCCAGACCACCCAGGATTTGTTGGTTCACCGGTCCATTTCACTGAGAGATCAAATTCTTGATATTGGTTGTTATAATTCCAGGTTTCAAAACCATATTGAAATCCAGCCCATGCGGGGAATGGTCCATCACTGCCGGGAATAGGGCCGAGCCAATCATCGGTTCCTTTTAACGCGCTATATTCAATGAAATCGTCTCCTTCGCAATTCCAATTGGTGTTTCCACCATAAAAAGCTGCATTATCCAGATATTCCTTCACTATTGAATCCGTATAGTAAAAACTTTTTTTCATCCAATTGGAAACATCTTGGGGTTCATCACAGGGAAGAGACCCAATAAACAATTCTGAGTAAAGATCAAAACCGGCATCTCCAGCTTCTCCCCAGTTACTATCTTGATCAGCATTGAATGTATTATCAAGGTTACTCCAATAAAGATCAGATTCCACGTTTGGCTCATAGGCATAATCCAATAGTCTTCGTGGAATCCAATTTTGATCTCCACCGATTAGTACGTAATCAGTATTCCAATCCTGGTAGGCATCTCGACAAAACTCTCTGATATGGGCCTCAGTATCATTGAACAGTGAGGAACTGTTAAAGTAATCGGATTCAGCATTGATTTCCTCCATGGTCACTAGAGTAGATGTTAATCCCTCTTCGGTTTGATGTTTCTGCATCAAACTCGTCCAATTATAAGGAGTTAGACTGTCAGTTTCCCAGTGATCGAGACCATTTTGTTCAGTTGTTATTATCACATAGTCATAGTTCTCACTAGGATCACAAATTCCACCGGTGTATTCATCAGAAAATGTTATTGCATGATAGCTTTCAGCTACATTTGGGTTTATCACCAGATTTTTCACCCATTGCTCATCATCAATATCCTGTCGAAAGAACTGGTTTCGTTCGTTTGTTTCCTTTAGATCAATATGAATCGTTACCTGCTCATAAAATGAGAGTTTACCTTGAGCGGGATAGTACTGAACAGGATGAATACCAATTGAAAGAATTTGATATCCTCGGCAAAACCCAATCTGCTGGTTTTCTAACATGGTCTGCGGATAGACATCTGAGGAATCATAGATTGAATGATCGAAATCAATTGAATCAGCAAATGAGAAATCATGATTTTGGCTGTTAGGAAATAGAATCGAAAACAGATATGCTTTGAATTGTTGAATGAAATCAAAAAACCTATTTATGTTCTGATTCATCCCAATCGGAACCGGTTTTTGATACGGAACAATAGGGTACATACCTAAATCAGTGTCCATGGTATCCAAGTCCATGGATGAACCCGTTACCTCAACTGAATCCACATCAAATCCCTGAGGAATCAAAATCTTTGTGAATTTAACTGGTATGATTGGGGCTCCGATTTCATTTCCAATCCCCATACATCCTGGAACATTTATCTGAGTGAATAATTCATTCTCGATTCTGGTACTCGTCAGAGAAGGATTCCTAAATTCAACCTCATAGGTCAATTCGGCCGAACCAACCGCATTATCAATTGCGATGAGACCTGTCGACCAGACTGAGAGAATTAACAAACTTGTGAAGAAAAAACCTGCCCATTTTACTTTTTTTTCGGAGTTCTTTTGACATTTATTTTTAAGTCCTATCAAAGAAAATGCCCCCTTGTAGACATCGGCTTATCATTATTATTTAATATAATATAAACGATTTAACTTAAGTAGTTTTCCTTTTCACCTTATTTTTCATTGGAAATATGAATGTTCATTTTAAATTATTTTTATGAACACATAAATGCATTTGATACCAACACTTAAATAACAAAATAGCATTTTATAGTATATTAAACAATAAAAAAGTTTTCATAAAAAATAAAGGGATAATCATGAATAAGATGAAATTGAAAGGAATTTGTGTTGCAGTAACATTGCTATTGATTCTAACCTCAATATCCATCATTGGCTCATCAAACACCGTTGATGATGAGGAAATAGGTAACTGGAGGCTTATCGTAAATATATCAAATGATGAACAAACAATGTATGAGGGACACCTCCGTGTCTACCTTGTTGAACCGGTTTCCCGATGGAATATGTATGATGGAAATCCCTATCATTATGCACTGCTTGATTTCATGGTTGACGAACCCGTTAGCATCGATAATATCTACGAGAAAAATATTACCTGGGATCCAGACAACGTTGGAGAAATAGATGAAAACAACTTGATGGTTATCGCGGCATTGTTTAATGCCACTGCACATCAAAAATATTCATATCGGAATCCAGATCGTCCATTTGATGCATATTATGTGGATGCTGCCGCGGGAACGAGACCAGATAACACTGGATATAACCAGGTAACTGATGATTTCACTCATACTGTGTTTGCCGAAGAAGGGACCGCGACTTGGTGTCCCAACTGCCCTAGTGCTGCGGATGCCTTAAATGACATTTATGAATCTGGAGACTATCCTTTCTACTTTGTTTCCTTAGTTACCAACAGAAATAAAGATGCGGAAAAAAGAGCGTTTGATTATAATATTTATGGCATCCCCATCACCTATTTTGATGGAGGATATCAGTTAACGATTGGTGGAGGTAATGTTGAAAATACGTATCGAAATCAAATCGAACTATGTGGAGAACGACCCGTTCCTGATCTTAATCTCAGTGTCAGCTTTTTCTGGGACCCAGATGTCAGTCCTCCCGATATAACAATCACTCATCCCGAAAAAAATGGGCTCTATTTGTTCAATGAGAAAAAGAAAGAGATAAACAACACTATCATCATTGGAACCACCAGTATTGAGGTATCAACAAGTGATAGTGAATCAACAGTGGAACGCGTTGAATTCTACATCAATGATGAACTCAGAGAAGAAGATGAATTTCAGCCATTCTCCTTTTCGAATTGGAACGAAAACAAACTATTCGGTCGCTATGAAATCAAGGTGATTGCCTATGATGAAGCTGACAATCAAGGTGTAGCAACACTTGATGTTCTTCGGTTTTTTTAAATAAAAAAAAACCATTTCTCTCTTATTTCTTTAATTAATGAAAGCGATTAGATTTCATATAATTTTAATAATCAATAAAACCAACTGTTGAAAATCGGCCAATTTGAAATTGAATCTTTGATCCAAGTGAAAAAAACCGATGGAAAAGAGCTTTGTTTTGCTTTTCTCACCGTCACCATTTTTTCCGACCACATGGAGGTGAAAAAATGTTCATCTCTCAGTCTTGCCTTTACCATAATTGTACCTTTTTTATCCCATTGATGCTTGAAAACAAGCTGTGAACCAGATGCAAATGGACCCATCCAATCCGTTTTTTGATTATCACCCCAATCGATCTGAAGGAAAACATCACTGCCTTGAGGGTCAGAAACAACAAACGAAAAGGATATCTTTTCATCCTTCTTGACTTTGTTCGGACCGGTCATCACTGGAGGAGAGGGCATATCTTGAACATAAATTGAAGGATCACCGAACACATGTACGGTCAATAGGTTCTGAAGGTTCCACCACCTTGGTCCAATATCCATATACTTTTCAAGATACATTTCCTTTGCAAGTGAAAGCGCCTCAGCACAGGTTTTATTCTGTCCAATAAGATAGGAATAAAACAGGTAGTTGAGCGTTTCAATGCCACCATCATCAACCGTGGTCCAGTTAAACGGCCCATATGCATCAGCGGTGGAACCAATAAATGCTGCTACATTGTGACCTAATAAGGATTCAGCAAGACTTTCACGGTAGGGATTACAGATGTTTGCATTATCACAACCCGTCGAAAATAATATCGAGGGATGACTGGTATTAAGATAGAATAGATCATTTCCCGTTTCATCATCTCTATTTGAAAAAAACACCACGGATTGAACGGAATCATTTCCCGTATATGGAATACCATCTCCATTATCTTTCTTCCAGACCACTCTTTTTAAGGATTCAATGGTTCCATGACAGACCCAGTTGACCAACCCAAATCCGTTCGACCACACATTTCTCAGGTTCGACCGATTCAATGGAAGATCACATGGATACACTGATTGAGCAAGGCCTTCTTTTTCATACAGAGCGATCCGTGAAAAACCAGCAGGCGATAAGAAATCATACCACAAACTCTCCAGCAATACCGCTCCATCAGTTTCTGTGTTTTGGTGACCCTTGTAATTATTCAACCAGAGAAAGGATCCAAGCTGTAGCACCTGTTTTTTCCATTGGCCATTATCCCTTTGATAAAATAGGGATTGATTCAAACATTTTTTCACTTTATTTTTTTCATCAAAAGGAATGCGACCAATAAACAGCTCAGCAGTTCCATCGATATCATCCTCGAGCTCACCAAATCTTTCATCTTGATCACCATCCCAATCACTATTGATATCTGCATAATACATATCAGATGGAACAGAGTGAGCACCTGGATAATAGTTCATGGGATAACAGGATCTCATAGGAATAGTGTCATTGGTGCCAATCAACAGCACATATTGAACATTCCATGATTGATAGGCATCATGTAAGAACAATTTAATTGATTCAGCACGATCTCTTCCCTCATATGCTGAGGTTATCCAACTGATGGTAACCAGTTGAACTGTGTATCCTTGATTCGTTTTTGCTATTTTGAATTCATCAAGAGATGACGACATCTTATCAGATGTGATAATAACATAGTCAACTGATAATAATCCATTTGAGGAATCAATTATCATAGAATGAAATGATTGTTCCTCAGAATACATCATAACATGAGACTGGTGATCAATAGATGTTGCCTTTAAGGGAAACTGACCGCCAGCGCAAATCAAAATAGAACAGAACCATAACGTCATAAGAATCTGGGTTCTCTGCTGCTTTATTCCCCGCATATACTATAATTAGCACTCAATTAAAATTTAAATGTTTGCCTGAATCCGGCATTGGGACAAAATTATTTCCTTCCCACTCGAACAGTGAAAACATTGTGCAAAAAAGCAATGGACATTAATGCCATCTCCTGCCGATCCTCCCGTTTCTGCCGAATTACATCGCCAAATCTTCTTTTATCGCCTGAAAAACCTGTTTCACTCAGGTTTCTCAGATAATAATTTTTCAGGAAAAGATATGGGTCTTCTATCATTCTACGAATGATCCGAGTCCACTCTAAACCAAGATTCACAATGTTTTTCTTTGGAATAAGAAACAATGCAGTCTTTTTTCCAAACAAACGGAGGACTTTACGGGAACTAAAATACTTATCAAGAGACATACTATCAATGGGAACACCCATAGTTTTCAACATCTCCATAGATTTATTGAATGCATCCATCTCTGAAGTTTTAGAATATCCATACGAAACATACAATCCAGTATCTACATCAATGATCCTAAAAGAATACAGATACTGTTTTCCTTTCTTCTTAGGACTAGTGCGATAATGCTTCGTTACGGTCAATGAATATCCAGTTCCATCACCCGAAAGATCACCTGAAATACCCTCATCATGTAACAACAAAATGAAGAGATTATGTAACACCATTCTCACTTGTTCATCTGAGTACAATCGTTCAATGTACTTATAATTGGCTTGAACATAAAACAATGGGCCGAACATCACCAAAAGATCTTCAACATCACGGTTGCTTTTATTCATCATTCGAGCGAATAAGAATAACATCACCCGCTGCTCAAGATCTATCTTCTTTTTCCGTCCAGCACCACATCTCCTGAAAGAAATCATAGCTGCTGATCGTTCAACATACTCCGACAGCTTCCGTAATCGATGTTTCACTTGTTCTCGTTTTCTTTCCCAATCCGCAAAAGGATACTTTTTCTTCCCTTCTGGAAATACCTTATCTTTAATTTCCTCAAGGACCTCAATCATCTCTTCTGCAATTTTTGTGGTAATCCTCATCCAAATAAGTAATACACCACAAACTATATAAGGATATCTATGGATATCCCTTTATGAGAAAGATAAGGATAACTACTGAAGATATCACACTTGATGATGAGGTCGAAATATTCTACGAAAAAAAAGTAACTCCCTTTGGAAACTCAGCAAAAGTAGATGCACCAAAAAAACACATTGGCAAAAGAGCCTATGTTATCATATTAAAAAATGACAAATAATTTTGTCCCAATGCCTCCATGTAGAAAAAACTTAAATATAG
>CAZQMI010000023.1:0-27548 GCA_964594475.1 uncultured Thermoplasmatales archaeon | reverse complement strand
CATGGTATCCAGTCGGTGTTTACTTTGGTTATATAATGATTCAAATGATGCTTTTCTGGTATGACTAACAGTGTAATCGATTCCCCCACCTTTTTTTTTGATGTCCATATAGGATAATCCATGAAGTTTCCAGTCTAGTTCAAACTCTCGTGAACCGGAAAAGACCAGATGGGTATGTGGATCAATGAATCCAGGAAGAACAATCTGATCTCTTGCATCGATGATCTGTTCTGCTTGATAATCAAGATCAGGTCCGACATCTATAATAACACCATTATCAACAGCAAGCATGCCCTTCTGAATAATCCCCAAATCATTCATTTCCTGTTTGATTCGAGGACGCTTTGGGCCATCAAGTGTGATTAGTTCTTCTGCATGTTTGATGAGTAAATCAATTGAACTCATGATCTTTGCTCCCAAATGGTTAAAAGAGATTCCTTAATAAGGGTTTACGGTGATTTATTTGGATACTATTGTTGAATGCGTCCCAAATTTTAGCGAAGGAAAAGATAAAGCAGTGATTGATGCTATTACTGCAGCGATTGATTCCGTGGAAGGAGTGAAAGTGCTCAATGTTGATGCGGGTGAGGATTTTAACCGAACCGTATATACCTTTGTCGGTGCTCCAGATGATGTGCTAGAGGCGGCGTTTCAAGCAGCAAAGGTTGGTACGGCTCTTATTGATATGCGACATCATAAGGGTGAACATGCTCGAATGGGTGCTCTTGATGTCATGCCGTTTATCCCTATCAAGGGTGTTGATGATGATGTTTGTATCAAGTTATCTAAAAAATTCGGTAAACGAATGGCTGAGGAACTGAATGTTCCCGTTTTTTTGTATGCAAAATCTGCTTCCAAACCTGAGCATGTGAAACTACCTAGTATTCGAAAGGGAGAATATGAAGCGTTGGAGGAAAAATTCAAGGATTCATCATTTAAACCTGATTTTGGTAAAGCAGAATTCGTTCCCAAAAGTGGTGCAACGGCAACTGGCTGCCGTGATATTCTTCTTGCGTATAACATCAATCTTGATACAGATGATAAAAACATTGCATCAAAAATCGCTGGGGTCATTCGGACAAGTGGACATGTAAAAAAGGACAAGGATGGCAATAAGATCATTGGTCCTGATGGAAAAGCGGAACGAATACCTGGTAAATTCAATGGGGTACAGGCCGGTGGTATGATGTATGATGAAAACACGGCTCAGGTATCCATGAATCTGTTGAATTATAAAGATGTCAATATGCATGATGTTTTTGAGACGGTAAAAGAGGAAGCAGCAAAAGATAACGTGAAGGTGACCGGTAGTGAAATCGTTGGATTGGTTCCAAAAGAATCATTAGTTATTGCTGGAAGATTCTATGCTAAAAAAGAACATAAAGAAATCACTGATGATCATGAACTGGTTCTGCTTGCCATTGAAAAACTCGGCCTATCTGATCTATATCCCTTTCATCCAGATGAAAAAGTCATTGAGTATATGATCGAGGAAAAAGGGCCACTTGCCTCTTCAACCGTTGATGGTTTTCTTTCAAACCTTGCTTCTTCATCACCTGCTCCAGGTGGCGGAAGTGTTGCTGCGCTTTCCGGTGCACTTTCTGCTGCATTATCATCAATGGTCTGTAATCTCACTATTGGAAAGGAAAAATACAATGAGGTACAGGGTGAAATCAAGGAAGTGGTAAAAGAAAGTGAACAGCTGCGACAGCAGTTGACCAAGCTTGTTGATGAGGATACCACTGCATTTAATGATGTCATGAAAGCCTTTAAAATGCCAAAGGAAACAGATGATCAGAAAAAGAGACGATCGGATGCTATTCAAAAAGGCTATAAAAAAGCTGCAGAGGTCCCATTTAAGACAGCGAAAATCTGCAGAAGAACACTTGATATTGCATTTGTTGTCGCTGAAAAAGGAAACAAAAATTCTATCACTGATGCAGGTGTTGCTGCCTTGATGGGTGAAGCAGGAGTTCATGCAGCGAGTTTGAATGTTAATATCAATCTTGGATCGATTAAAGATAATGATTTTGTAAATCAGACCAAAAAGGTTCTTGCTGATCTTGAAATTGAATCTATTAAGAAAAAAGAGGAAATTCTTACTATTGTTAAAGAAAAATTGTAGAATGATTGTCGCCACTGGGCTAATCTATAAAAAATGATGTGATATAGGGTGCAGATGGTCGTGTATGGATTCAGATGTTGAAATAGCACGTCGGGCAAATCCTGAACCACTTCAGGTGATTGCAGCAAAAGCAGGTATTCTTGAAGATGAAATCATTACTTGCGGTGGACTTAAGGCAAAGGTAACGCTAGATATTTTTTCTCGTATAAAGGATAACAAACATGGGAAATTGATTCTTGTCACCACCATGAGCCCAACCCCTGAGGGTGAAGGAAAGACAACGGTTACCATTGGTCTTGCCCAGGCACTTGCGAAACTGGGTAAAAAAACCATGCTGGGAATCCGTGAGCCATCTCTTGGACCCATTATGGGGATGAAGGGAGGTGCGACCGGTGGTGGATATGCTCAAGTCATCCCTATGGAAGATATTAATTTTCATTTCACAGGGGACATGCATGCTATAACAAGTGCCCATAATTTACTAGCGAGTCTTCTTGATAATCATCTGCATCATGGTGATGCATTTCATATCGATCAACGTTATATTGTTTGGCCACGGGTGCTTGATATCAGTGATCGAGCATTGAGAAATGTGGTGGTAGGGCTTGGTGGACCGAAACATGGTGTTCCTCATGAGAATTCTTTTGCCATTACTCCAGCATCTGAGATTATGGCTATTCTATGTCTGGCTCAGGATCTTCAGGATTTAAAAAATCGATTGGGTAGAATCATTGTTGCCTATACCTATGATGACCGTCAGATCCTTGCTTCTGATTTAAAAGCTGTGGGTGCGATGACTGCGTTGCTTAAGGATGCGATGAAACCGAATCTAGTGCAAACCCTGGACGGAGTCCCTGCGTTTGTTCATGGTGGTCCCTTTGCAAATATCGCTCATGGGACCAGCAGTCTTATCTCCACGAAACTTGGGTTACAATTGGTTGATTATTTTGTTACTGAAGCTGGTTTTGGTTCAGAACTTGGTGCGGAAAAATTCTTTGATATCGTCTGTCGCACGGGAAAGCTTTCACCGGATGCCGTGGTAATGGTCGCAAGCGTTCGTGCCTTGAAAAGAAACGGTGGAGGATCTGATCTTGAAGCAGTGAAAAAAGGCCTTGAAAACCTGGAGAAGCATCTTGAAAATATTTCTTTTTTTGGTGTTCCAGTTATTGTTGGTCTGAATCATTTTCAGGATGATAAGGAAGAAGAGATCGCAGTTGTTGAACGATTTTGTGAATCAAAGAATGTTCCCTTTGCCGTTCTTGATGTCTGGCAACAGGGTGGTGAAGGAGGTATTGAACTAGCCGGAAAACTGGTGAATTTGATTCATAATTCACCCTCTAATTTTCAGTTTTTATATCCTTTGAATCTTCCCATCAAGGAAAAAATCAGGATCATCGCTGAAACCATGTATGGAGCGGATCGAGTGGTCTATGGGGTGAATGCTGAACAGGACATTAAACTCTGTCAAACCCATGGGTTGGATACCCTTCCCATTTGTGTTGCGAAAACACAGTATTCTCTTTCTGATGATGCATCACTTCTCGGCCGGCCAAAAGGATTTAAGATTTCGGTCAATCACATTCGATTTTCTGCTGGAGCTGGTTTTTTAGTCCCTATGACTGGTAAGATCACTACTATGCCGGGTCTTCCCGCCAAACCGATGTCTGAGCAGATCTCTGTGGATAAATTTGGCAATATTCAAGGTTTGTACTAAGAATCAATCAGATTATAATGGTTAGATTGATATAGGATTGTACCATTATCTGACGTATTGGTCTATGGGAGGTCGGCTTGTTTGCCTACTGAGGATCTCAAAACATATGTTCAGGATATTATGTCTCTTCTTGGGGAAGATGCAGGAAAGAAAGTATCAGCGGAAACCGTTCAGGATGAATTAGAAAAATTCTTAGAATATGGTGTGCCTATCGATCAGGCAAAACAGACCTTGCTTAAGAAATTCGGCGGAAGCACGGTTGCTGCAGCAGCATCAGAACGCACCCTTCTTTCCGAGTTGGAACCGAATCAACGATCCGTGAAAGTAATTGCTCAGGTGATCGCTATCAATCCAAAAGATATCGTAGTTCGAGGCGAGAACCGGCAGATTTTTTATGGTATTCTTGGTGATGAAACAGGTACTATCCAGTTCACGGCTTGGAATGAAATCGATGCGCAGCAAGGTGATGTTCTGGAAATATCAAATGCATATACAAAAGAATGGCAGGGATCTGTTCAACTAAATGTTGGTGATCGAACTCAGATTGTAAAGAAGGATAAATCCGCCTTGCCAAAGGACGCATTTGAACCAAAGAAACATATGGTCAGTGAATTGCATGCTGGTATCGGAGCTGTTGAACTAAAAGCAGTGGTCCTTGAGATTTCCAAGCGTGAGGTCACCGTTGATGATCAAAAGAAAACGGTGTTTTCCGGCGTGCTTGGTGATGAAACTGGTAAAGCTCAGTTCACTGCTTGGCATGATTACAGCTTGAAAAAAGGTGATACGGTTCATATCAAGGGTGGCTATGTGAAAACATGGAAAGGTATTCCCCAGGTGACTTTTGATGAAAAAGCAACTGTGAAGAAAATGAAAAAGGATGCGATCAACGTTGATGATGTCCCTGTTCCAATGGTTCCCTTGTACGAAATTACTGATAGGCAGGGTGCCTATGATGTGAAGGTGGAGGGGACGGTGATTGATATTCAACCAGGATCTGGTTTTATTCTACGCTGTCCGGAATGTAATCGAATGCTTGTAAATGAATCCTGTCAACGTCATGGTGAAGTGCAAGGGGTTGCTGATCTGCGGGTGAAATGCATCGTTGATGATGGTAATGGATCAGTAAATGCCATTTTTGATCGGAAAACGAGTGAACAGGTGCTGGGCAAGACCTTGCAGGAGTATAAAGAGATGGAAACTACAAGGATGCTTAATCATATTGTTGAGACTTTGTTTGCTCGCAGGATTCGTCTTCGTGGAAATGCTTTGAATGATAATTTTGGGACGACGTTTATTACCACGGATGCTGAATTACTTGATGTTGACGTGGAATCGGAAGCAAAGAAACTAGCTGAGGAACTGGAGGGGATCTAAATGAAAAGGGAGCATGCCTGGAGGGTGTTTGCATCTGAATTCAATGATGCTTCTTTTGAGCTAAAGGGAGAAGAAAAAATGGCTCCCTCATATGTGATCACTCCTTTGGGCGGTAAGATCAATCGGCTTTTTATCGTTGGGGTGCTCACCGATGTAGAGCAGGTCTCTGAGAGTGGTGAGTTTGTGCGCGGGCATCTTTCTGATCCCACCGGTGTGTTTACGCTGTATTCAGGTCAGTATCAACCGGATATAACGGAGCAGTTAACCTCTATTGAGGTCCCTGCATTTGTTGCTCTTGTTGGTAAATCTCGGGGGTATATACCTGATGATGGTGACATGTTGTATGCATCTGTTCGGCCAGAGCGGATTGTTCAGGTTGATGCAAAGGTTCGTGATCGATGGATTCTTGAGACCTGCAGAAGAACCAAGGATCGAATCGAAGCAGTAAAGGAAGCAAAGCAGATGTCGGAGCAGATGTCTTCTGAACTAGCGAAACTGGGTTTTGCAAAACCAGTTGCTGAAGGAGTTGAGATGGCGCTTTCTCGTTATGATTTTATAGATGAAGGAAAATATGTTGAGATGCTTAAGGATGCACTTGATTATTTGACCTCTGCATCAGCGCTTGCTGATGAAGCAACATCTGTTTTTGATGAACCGGTAGGTGGTTCAGGATCGCAAAAGAAAAAGAAACCTGTTGAACCCGCTGAAGATGACTCATTTAAGCAAATTGAGGATACAGTCCTGGAAATAATCAAGGAATCAGAAGGTGAAGATGGAGCATCTTGGGATGAGATCACCGAGAAATGTAAAACAGCAGGTCTTGACGAAAACACCATCGAAGAGGCATTGAACTCATTGATGGATAAAGGATTGATCTATGAACCCGTGCTGGGAACCATAAAAACTACCTAAGGTCAAGATTGTTTATTTCTTTAACACGTTTTTTCTCCACCAATAGGCAATGGGGGCAAGCAGGATGATGCTAGCGATGACCCCTACGATCAGCACCGTGAACAGTTCCGGGCTATATGGATCATTGGGAATGCTGGAATCTTGAATGGGGGACATGAGCGGATATGGATCTGAGATGCTAAGATTACCCGTAATGGTATAAGGTATATCACCGATGCCATCCTGATTGTCATCTTTTCCTTGATAAGTTTTCCAGTAGTTGCCTAGATTTAGGCTTGGATGGTGCCAATTGGTATGTTTTCCTTTGTTGTTTGCATTAAGGACATCCATGAAATTATTAAGATAAACGGAGGTATTGCTTGCATTTGGTAGGATATAAAGACTGTAATCGGTATTGTTTTTGAATGTGTTAGAAATAATGTGATTGTTGGTTGTATTTGAACCGATGATAATTGCATTTTGACTATGATTTTCAAAGTGATTTGAGGTAATCGTATTGTGATTTCCAAAAATCATCAATCCATTAAGGTTGTGATGAAAATACGTGTTGATCACCTGGTTATATTGACTGGTATTATCGATGATGATACTTGCGTTGTCAAATGATGAAAATGTGTTATTTGATAGTTTTACTTGTGATGAGGAGTATAGATAGATCCCATGTGATGTGTGATTGGTGATACCAAGAAAAGTGATGTTTTCAATATAAACCTGATCTGCTCTAATGGTAACGAGGGGCGAGTGATTGCTGGTTATTCTACTGTTTCCTATTTTTGCTCCTACAAGTGAGATACTTTTGTTTATTATTACATGTTCATTATATGTGGTGTTTTCAAGATGAATGGTTTCTCCTGGCGATGATTGTGAAATCATATTTTGTAATGAGGGATTGTTTTGAGATAAATCAATAAATGAAGATAAGGTTGGTTCATTTGGAGAGTCCGCAATGGTGTGAAGAGATGAAAAGAAGATGAGAACCATAATGAGACAAAGAGAGATGATAGGTCGGATTTTGCTGATCTGATTCATTATCAGCATTCAACACAAGTGCAATATTTAAGCATTGTTTTAAGCATGTGAGTATCTTTTTGCTGTTTTGGCATTATTTCTTTTCTGTTAGTCTCACGGCATATATTTAAATACTTATGGTGATATATATTAGCACGATTACTATTAAGTGGTGATTCAATACATGGATAAAAAGTCAGGAAATGTAAAATCCGTAAAATATCCTTCATTATATGATGAGTTTCAACCTGGTGATCGCGTATACCGAAAAATAACTGTTGAAAAAGGAAAAACGGAAGAGTACGAAGGAATTATCATGGCTATGGACACGGATAGAATGGAAGTGTATTGGGACACTGTTGATGGAGAGTACAATCCAAGTATTATTGATGAAGATTTCACTATGTGCTCAGTTGATGAAGTGCTCAATGGTAACCAGGAATGTTCACCCATTAAACGAAAACATAAAGGAATCATTGATGATTTATTCTAGATAAACAAAGAAATCAAGAGATGGATTAAAACAAGAAATAGAGCAGAGAATGGGAGAATTGGAAAACAGTTCTAGTTTTCCAGATTGAACAAAAGAGAAGGTGGATAGGATGAATAGAGAAGCAGCCCCATTGCTAGTTGGGCTGATGGTCCCATTGCTCTTAGTGGGAGCCGTCTATATACAAATATATATATTTGATCTCTGGGCAGTAATGATGTCCATCGATATCCTGTATTATATTGTGCTTTTTCCCATCATTCTTGGACTCGCCTTTGCATTAATGAATAGAAAGGAATAATAAATAGTTATATCCCACCAATACGCAGACTGGGATCACCGAGAAGAAGCCATTGTTGTAAATTTTTAATGATCAATGCATCACCCGTTTTTGATGTGTCCGACCAGTCGACAGGAAAATGCTGTAAAAAAGAGTGAACAGTTGCCTGCCAACAATCACCTAGAATTTTTTCCTCTTGCAGTTGATATTGTTCAAAAAAGTGTATATCAAGCCATTCGCAACCTCCTCGTTCACTATCAACATCCGATGATTCATAACTGAATGCAGTAGATGCGATCACGGCGATGCAACCGCCATAGGGATGCAGCGTAAGAGTCTCCCCCCAGCATCGTGCAATATTCAAGGATAAGGGTATTCCAAAAGGATGTACATATACCCATTCTGAATGGCCAAGGCTGACATTGAACATATTATTAAAGCATCCGCTTGCACTCACGCACAAGGGGAGGTTTTGGCTATTGAACAAAAATGGCATATGTCGTAAATGAAATGATGCTCCCCACCGATCACCGTTTTCAACAGGATATGTGGCCCAGAGATGAGGCCCGCCGTGTCCAGAAAAGAAAACAAATCCACAACCAGCGTTTATGGCGGTAATCACATCAATCCAATTTCTCAGTGATCCATCAGATACCCATCTTTTTACCGGGTTGAAATCAGTCATGTAATCAAGCGCTTGTTGGGTATGAACTTCCCCATCGATGAATCCGGGTGTTTTCCCGGGATAGGTATCCCCTGCGATAACCACCATATTTTTAAACCAATCTGATGAGAAATCACCGGTCTCATAGGTTATTATTTTCTTCACTGCAATCTTGACATCAAAAAGAGTTCGACAAGGCAGTCGACCAACGCTGATATCTGGATAGAGATCTGGGATGTCTACTGCTTCTTCTTGCTTTGGCCATTCTCCGTATTTCCCGTTTTGGTTTTGATCCCAACTACTGAAATCTCCAGATTCATCATAGAGATCTGCAAAATAGAGATCGGTTAGAAAACGCGTTTCTTCCCAGGATCCATAGTTACGTTCTAAAGAAGAGTATCGTACTGGAATCCACCATTCCTCTGTTTTTCCTTGGTTCTTTCTTCCCCCAACAAGAAGGACATAGCTGATATTCCAGGTTTCCTTGGCTTCATTTAGAAAATATTTTAGTGTTTCAGCTTCATCTCTGCCTTTGGCTGATTCTTGATTATAGATGTATTGTATATCGATAATCCGAGTGGATATTCCTGTGTTATTCTTATGGTCTTGCAATGCCCGTAGGTGTGGGATGAATACTGCAGGTGAAATGATGAGAAGATCGATGGGTTCCATTTGTGATGAAATGCTTGTTTCATCGTTTTCCATGATCATCGTTGGAAAGAGTCGATTTGAGGTGGATGGAAAAGCAACTACGGTTGAAGATACCATCAGAAGGGCAAGACAGATAGTGAAAAAAATATAGAATGGTTGTATTTTTTTGGCCATTAGTTCATATATAAATTTCGTAATATTTAAATGTACAGGATAGAAACTCAGAAAGGAAGGTGGTTTATTTTTATAATTAAAAAAAGGTTGTTTTAATTAGATCTCTTTTTATTTAGGATTGTTGATGATAGCTTACGACTCCTTCAGCAGCTTTTCGAAATGCTCGGGACACCCCTCCAACTCCCAGTTTGATGCCGCCAAATATTCTTGAAACAACTATTGCATGATGGGATAGATCATGATGTTTCAGTACTTGTAGAAGAACTCGTCCAGGTCGACCAACTTCGCCATCATCTGAGAAATCGGTAATAACCCCTTGTTCTTTTGAAGAAATTCGAAGACCATAACAATGATGATTAGCTTTATTATATCGAGTGTGATGATCTGAAAGAATTTTACTTATATCCTCTGTTTTACTTATTACGTAGAGATGAGCGTAGAACTGAGACTTTTTAACAGTTATTTTTCCTGCAGCGAGTTCTTGCATTATTCTTCATTAACAATGCAATTGAATAAGTATCTTTTCATTAAGAATAACACTAAAAATAAGGACAACCTAAAAACATTTCGAGTTCTTTTTTCATCTGATCCAAGGGTTCACATCTCAAGAAATCCGGAAATATTTGTACCACAAACACTTTATAAAGAGAAAAGAACCATCTCCTAGAGAACATTATGATTGTCGCAGGTTTACTTTCCACGGAACAAGAGGTCACCGAGATTCAGCATATCATCAGGATCTGTACTGTAAAAAATCGAATTCAATATCTCATACGAAAAGAGGCAATCAGACAATTGCTACAACGGGAAGATCAGATAGAAAACATCACCAAGAATTAAAATAATGTTGTATCATTGCATTTTTTAAGTGATTTGCAATGACTCTTGTCCTTATCTCATCGACTCAGGATATTGCAAGCACCAATATCAAAAAGGGATTATTGGACCTTGCTGACTGGGAAGAAATCGATATGTTTTTTCATCATCCGGTGTATAATTTTGAGGGAAAAAAAGATGTGGTCTTAATTACTATCAATGACAAAAAAATTACCCATGAACACCTTGAGCAAGAAATCAAACAGCATGTGAACATTACTCCCTCAAAGGCAATATTTCTTTCCCGACATCGTAGTAAATCAGGTGAACCAACTCTTACCACTCATCCCATTGGAAACTATCATGAAGCATTATTCGGTGGGCTTGAGAAAACATTGTGCACTGCGCTCCCTCAGATGATGACAGACTTACTTAGAACCATGAGCATCGTTGCAACTCGTGAAAATCTGTATCATCAAGTCGGCTTTGAAGTTACTCATCATGGTCCTTACATGAGCATTCCCACCATGTTTGCTGAGGTGGGAAGTACGCTTGAGGAATGGAAAAAGCAACGACCCGCTCTTGCGGTTGCTGAATCAATTTTAACTTTGCTTTCAAAATATAATGATGAACGTAATGTATCTGAGAATATACCAGTTCTTGTCGGAATTGGTGGTGGACATTACGCTCCGCGTTTTACCAAGGTTGCGTTACAAAAAAAGGTTGCCTTTGGCCATATGATTCCCAGCTATCATATAAAACCAGATCATATCGATCAGGGTATGCTAAAAAAAGCAATCGATGCAACTCCCGAGGCAAGTGGGGTGTATTTAAGTCGGAAGGCGTTAAAAAAATCGACTAAATCAAAGATAAAACAATGGTGTGAACACCTTGATATTCCCATTGTTTCAAGTAAGGATTTCAATGATCTTTAATGGTGGTAGTTGCAAGCTGATGAGCCAAGCGAAGTGGTTTAGGATGTTTAAAGGTGCTCACCTGTGAGGTGATCACTGCTGCGGTTGAGAGACTGATCTGATGACCCGGGGAGATATAAACTGGATTTTTGATGTTTTGGTGTGCATAGAATGCTTTACCTAATGTTTGGTCTTTATACATGATGGTGTTATCCTTTTGCTTTGTACCACAGAGAAGGCTTTTTGCCACCCCTATACTTGGTTTATTGAGTAGAACACCTGCATGACTTGCCAGTCCAAATTGAATGGGATGAAGGATTCCATTTCCATCAAACATCAATACTGATGGATCATGGTCAAGGGAGGAATAGATTTCTTGGATAAGTGGGGTTTCTCTGAAGGTTAGATAAGTGGGGATGTAGGGAAAAAAGGTATAATGAAATAAGGTTTTCTGTTCGATGACCTCTTTACTTTGGTAATCAATGATTACACAGGCAACACATGCTTTTTCGAAATCATTTTTTGAATATGCCACATCGAATCCAGCGATAGTGGATAGCTGAAAAGGATCTATGTTATCCTCTAGGACTATTTGCTTTCGGAGTTGTTGCTGTTTTTTCCGATATTGCTTAAGCGGATAATCAGTTTTGAAATCATCAAAAAAAACAGATTCAAAATCGGAAATGAAGCCATCTTTCACCTTAATTGAATCGTTTTTTAACCGTCTTATTTTATCATCTATCCCTCGTCCAAATCCACCGATTCTTCCATCTGAATGAACGATTTTAAAACAAGGCATGGTATCGGGATCAGGATTTTGATTCATCATCCTGCCAACGGCACGTGAGGCACGGATATCTCCAAGTGCTTTGGCAACTGCTCCATAACTTGAAACCATTCCTGAGGGTATCTGCTGGACGAGATCATAGGTATACTGATAAAGATCCATTGTATGATATCACCATAAACATGTCTCTTGCCCTATTTTGTTTTTGTGAATCATTGATTGAAGAAAGAGTTATCCATAGTATCATCGATGAACAAGTACTACTAATTCTGATTCAAATGAAAATCGAAGAATACGAAATAACAGGGATTTCATTGAGTATAAAGAATTATTTTTTATATGATAATAAAGTTGCATATCACATATAGAGATTTTTGTTTGAAATAAAATAATCATCTCATGATAGGTTAGACCTGACCAATGAAAAAGAAAACAAAGGAATAGTAATGGGTTTTATCAAGTTTTTAGGGACCGCAGGTGCTCGGTTTGCAGTAACTCAACAGGTGCGAAGATCAGGGGGCATCTGGATTTCACTGGATGATACCATTCTGCTCATTGATCCTGGACCTGGTTCATTGGTTCGTTGTTTGTCCAGTAGACCCAAACTGAATCCCGCCACACTAGATGGAATCATCTTATCCCATCGACATATCGACCATGCAAATGATATCAACATCATGATCGAGGCAATGACCAATGGCGGACATAGCAAACGTGGAGTGGTGTATGCTCCCGCCGATGCCTTGAATAATGATCCAGTTATTCTAAAACATTTCAGAAACCACATTCAACATCTGTTTACCTTAAAAGAAGGAAAGCAGTATCATATCAAAAATCTTCAGTTTTCAACACCGGTACAACACATTCATGATGTTGAAACCTATGGCTTAAATATCAAAGGAGAAAACACCAGCATCTCATATATTTCAGATACGCAATATTTCGAGGGGATTTATTCATATTATGAAGGAGAAATCCTTATTCTTAATGTAGTGCTTCTTTCACCAAAATCATGGATTAATCATCTTTCAATAGAAGATGCAGAACAGATCATTTTTCAAAATCGTCCAAAATTAACCATTCTCACTCATTTCGGGATGACCATGTTACAATCCAAACCATGGGAACTCGCTGACCAATTAACAAAGAAAACCGGTGAGAAAGTAATCGCGGCATCTGATGGATTATCCATCAATCTTCCTCTTGGTATCAAGCAAAAAGAGTAGGTAGCAATTAAACAAATCTATACATTAATATCTTTATCTTCGACGATAACTGCCTGACCACCGACAAAAACAGCTTTCTTTTTAATCTGAACGATGACCCTACCTGAATGATCGATGATATCGCCTTGTTCAACGATCACTTCATCGTTTTCAAGTATGCCATGTGCTTTCAGATAGCCACAGACAGCACCATTTGCTGTTCCGGTCACTGGGTCTTCATTGATTCCATAACATGGAGCAAAATTTCGAGCGTGATAGAATGAATCTTTTTCCAATGTATCAAAGGTAAACACATGAAAACTTCCAATGTCAAGTTGATCACAGATTGCTTTTACTTGGTCAAAATCGGGAGATATGTTTTTAAGTATCTCAAATGATGAGACACAGATGGGAAGAGTAAACAAACCAGTTGATACTTTTTGTTGAGCTAGATCAGTATCAATTGCTGTTTTGGAAATGCGTAATGCCTCAGCTATTTTTTGGTAAGAGACTTCAACATCTTTAAGTTGGATTGATGCGTGTTTCATCATTACTTTTTCAATATGCTCATCTGCATCAACTGTAATGGTGACCGGCAATAATCCTGCATTGGTCTCCTGAATATAAGAAAGGGTTCTGTCTGAAAGGTGTGGTTGATTCATTGCAATTGAGTAAAAGGCAGCGATGGTGGCATGGCCGCAGAGATCTACTTCACTAGTTGGAGAAAAGAATCGGGTCTTCATATCTGCTTTGGTGCTGGGAAAGATATACGCTGTTTCTGAGACCTGAAGCTGTTTTGAGACCTCTTTCATCTGTTGTTCTGTAATATCCTGAGGTGGACGCAGGACAACACCAGCTGGATTTCCTCCTCTTTTTGATGTGGTGAAGGAACGAACGGTTAATACTGACACTTCCATGATCTCTGGTTTCCAATACTTTTTTAGGTATGCTCACCGTTTATGATTCCATTCTTCATTAGAAAAATAGCTCTGCTCATATTCTGTTGCGAGCTTTTGTTCTCTTTGAGTTAATGATCCTTTTACCAGTGAGATATCAAATTCTTGTTCAAATCCTGTTTTTAATGCTGAGGCAACCGTGGTAAAATCAATTGTTTTGCCTAATACATGCTGAATTGAGGTAACTCGTTGTTTTACATTGGAAATGAGCTTATCTTTGATCTTTTCATTGGGTACTTTGAGTAGTGAAAACATTTTTTCTACATCGACATCGGTGAGTATGGTGCCATGTTGAAGAACAGTGTTGTATTTCCTCGTTTGGGCATTACCTGAGATCTTTTTAGTGTTCACCAGGATATCATTAATTGGTGCGTATTTACTTTCTATTTGTAACTGGGTTAGTCCCTTCATCACCGCACCACAAATGCGGCTGTAGCTTTCCATGATGTTTGTCGGTATTTGCGGGTGGTGCTCATCAATCACCATGCTATAGGTTACTTCATTTTCATGAAACACCGCTCCTCCTCCTGTGATACGGCGTACATAATCAATATTATACCGCCGGCAGGAGTCTAGATCGATTTCCTCAGTGAGACATTGAAAGTAGCCGATGGAGATAGCAGGTGGATTCCAACCATAGAATCGTACGGTGGGGGGAACCTGTTGTTCACTATGTGCTTTGAGGATCGCTCTGTCGATGGCCATGTTCTCTGCAGCGGTATGATAACCAGTGAGAAGTAATCTCCATTCTTCCATCATGATTGGCACCTCAGAATGGTGTTAGTTAAGGATTCAGCATCTATACCAATGAATTGCACGTTTTGCTTATCTATCAATTCTGTAATGGTCGCATGGATGATGGATTCTTCTAACGGGATGTTTTCAAGGGATTGTTCAAGATGTTCAATTGCTTCTTCGGGATAAGCAAAAAAATCTCCAGAGATACGGATATGCTTTATCTTTTGGTTCTGTTCATCAGAGGTTAATTGTATGTGTAATAGTTTCCCATTGGGAACCTTGTATTTTATTTTTGATATCATAATCCTGCTTTGAATAAAACAATTAGGTATTAAATCATTTCTTTTCTTTGTCTGAACGCTTCTTCTGCGTGGTATGAACTTCTTACCAGTGGACCTGATTCCACATGACGAAAGCCTTTTTTTTCCGCCATCTGCTTGAGGTCATCGAATTCCTCCGGAGTATAATATTTTTTTACTGGGTGATGTGCTTGAGTTGGTTGTAGGTATTGACCAATGGTCAAATAGTCAACGTTGATCTTTTCAAGATCATCAAGTAAGGATTTGATTTCGGTTATGGTTTCGCCACAACCCACCATGAAACCTGATTTCGTCGGAATGTCAGGTGCGTTTGTTTTTGAACGTTTGAGAAGTTGAAGACTTCTTTGGTAATTACCTTGTGGTCTGAGCACTGGAAATAATTCTTCGACTACTTCTATGTTATGATTGAGAACATCGGGACGGGCAGAAAGCACTCGTTGCAGTGCGGATTCATCTCCCTTGAAATCAGGGATGAGCACTTCAACGTTACAGCCGGTATTTTTCGATTTCACGGCAATGATACAGTCTGAGAACTGGTTCGCACCACCATCTGCTAGATCATCTCGTGTCACCGATGTGATAACCACGAACCGTAAGCCAAGTTGTGAAACACTTTCTGCAAGATCTATTGGTTCATTCTCATTGACCGGATTTGGCATGCCATGGCTAACATGACAATAGGCACAGTTCCGAGTACAGCTATCCCCCAGGATGAGAAATGTAGCAGTTCCTTTTCCAAAGCATTCAGCGATGTTTGGACATTTTGCTTCTTCACAGATGGTATGTAACTTTGCATTTCGTAATCGTTTTTTCACTGAGACATATTGCGGTCCACCACCTAAAGGGACTTTCAGCCAATCAGGATGTCGTCGTTTTTTCATCGTTTACACTCCCATGGTTACTCGTAGAAGATCGCGGAATCCAGGAGCAAAACCGAGGATGAAGATACCAATCTTTACCAGATTGACTAATCGTCTTTGATCTGCTAATTCCTCCTTATAGTAGACATCAAATAGATAGATGACAATGATGATAAGAAGGAATTTGATAATGGGAAAAAGTGGTGGCCAGATCTGCAGGATCCAATCTGAGGCAGGATGCTTTTCGATGTAACTAGGTAATCCCATTCGCAGGGGATCATAGATACTGATGTAGCTTGCGATACCATCAAGTTGATGACCAAAAAGCATTGCAAGGTTGAGAGGAGCATGAAATACTGAAGCATTTTTCCAGTAATGCCTCAATAATTTTGCACCCATATATACCAACACAGTAATAGCTAGTGAAATAACCACTATGAGGATGAAGACATCGGGGTAGAGACCATCGGTTTGACTCCATTGTGAACCACTCATCCAGATGATGACATAATACATCAATGGAAGGGTCATGATGGTACCGATGATAGCGATGAATTGTGGGAGGGTTATTGGTATTTTTTTCTGTTTTTGAAGGTAAAATCCAATGATGAATGCAAGGAGTGTAAATGATAGGGTTTGAATGTAGATGAGCGGGGTAACAAACCAAAACACAAGAGGCGGGGAAAAGAGATGGGCATCTTCTAATACCCGTGCGATAGACCCATAGAGAATAAAGGGGATTAATCCAAGAAAAAATGATAAATCAATGGTGATACGCCATTTCTTTAACAGCTGATAAAGTCCGTAGAGTGCGATTGCAATGACCAATCCATAGACGATTTCAGAAATCAACGTGAACTTAGGAGCTGCAGGTATGCCATTATAGGTCATGGGCATGTCCAGTCCATCTGACAAAATTGGTCCCCAGAAATATTTCCAGATGAATTGATCATAAAATAGCTGAGAAAAGAACATCAAACCGATTCCCATAATCCCAATTATAACAATAATGAGTAAGGAAATCAGATACCATTTTTTTTCTGTTAACAAGTTTGCAAACTGCATATACCTTTTCGGAAAGGACCATATATTATATTAATTTAGGCGTCAATCATGGTAGCAGGATTCTGCAACTTTTTCTTTTAAGATATGCTAATAACAGAATTAGTTTGTTTATCTCTTTATTTAGGCTGGTTTCTCTCTAGAGTTTCTCTCTGATGAAGGAGTCGAAAAGGTAATATATCAATCGCAGGGTTTACAATGATTCTAATGAGACGGTTTACCAAATCAAAAACCATGGTTTTTCCCCGGGAAATCATTGTTGGTCATAAAACACTTTCCCAGGTCGCTGAGCTTTCAAATCGGATTAGCAAGGGAAAACATGCACTCGTCATTCAGGATAAATTTACCAAAAAAATCGCAGGAAACAAGATTACCAAGTATCTCAAACAGGCAGAGTATACAGTTGAAGAAAGAATAATTTCATCAGCGACGGTATCTCAGGTGAATAAGATCATGAATTTTGCAGAGGATAAAGATGTTGATATCCTCTTGGGTGTTGGTGGAGGCAGTGTGATTGATGTCAGTAAACTTGCTTCATATGAGCTATCAAAAGCATTCATTAGTATCCCGACGTGTGCATCTCATGATGGCATCGCTTCACCTCGTGCCTCGTTAAAGCATCAGAAGGGATCTGTTTCAAAAACAGCTACCTCTCCACTTGCAGTGCTTGCAGATACTGAAATTATCAATAAAGCACCCTATCGAATGCTTGCTGCAGGATGTGCTGATGTGATTTCCAATATTCCAGCAGTGCTTGATTGGAAACTTGCTTTTCGATTAAAAAATGAGGAATTTAGCAGTCACGCCGCAGTGCTTGCGGAAACCGCTGCTCAGTTAATCATCGATCATGCAGATGAGATTAAACCGGATGTTGAGAAATCCGTTTGGTTTGCAGTAAAAGCAATGATTGTCTCTGGTGTTGCTATGAGTGTTGCGGGAAATACCCGGCCAGCATCAGGGGCGGAACATATGTTTTCCCATATGCTTGATCATCTCGGCCCCCGTATATTACTTAAAGGAAGGAGAAAAAAGATGCCGCTTCACGGAGAGCAATGCGGTATTGGAGCCATCATGACTATGTATCTTCATGGCGGGGATTGGAAGATGATTCGAGAGACATTGCAGAAAATTGGAGCGCCAACCACATCTGATGAAATAGGAGTCTCTAAGAAAAAAATCATCGAAGCATTGGTCAGAGCCACCGAGATCAGGCCTGATCGATACACCATCCTAGGTGAACATGGTCTTACCAAGGAAGCAGCCCGAACCCTTGCTAAGAAAACACAGGTGATCTAAGAAGATGGCACTTGTGACTCTGATTGGTGAACATATCGCTGAAAAGGGCCTTGTTTTTACGTATCTTGGATCATTGAATGACTGTAAGGAATGTAAGTTAAAAAACATCTGTTTTAATCTGAAACCATTTCATCAATATCGCATTAAGAAAGTGAGAAATAAACGTCATCAGTGCTCTGTTCATGAGGGCGAGGTGATCGTCGTTGAAGTAGAAAAGCTTGCCTTGACAGCAGCTATTGATAATAAGTATACTAAGGGAAGTAAAATCACCCTTAAAAAAAAGGATTGCGAAAAGAGAGATTGTAAATACATATCTCTTTGTACCTCAAAGGCGTTACAGGAAAACAAAAAGTATAAAATCATTCGGGTTGTTGATTCCATTGATTGTCAACAGGGACATCATCTGCAAAAAGTTGAATTGAAAGAGTGAACCATGATCTATGTTTTTTTAATATTTAATAAGGGTGATTTTTAAAAGGTGCAAGAAAATATTATTTGGATATCATTTAGATTTAGAATGCACACCCTAAGAAAAACATAAAAAATCTGTATAAGGGAATAAACACGAAATAATATAATAAGAACGCTGAAGAGAGATAGGAAGGAAAGCAAAATTTCCTTCTTTATTTAGTATTGTAAAATCAAGTTTGCAATCTGCTCTCGTTTTTCTTTTTCAGAGGGAAGCGTGATTGATGATTTCCATCCTTTTTCTCCATCAGGAAGATAAAATCCTCTTGCGATGGAAACAAATTCGGTTTCACCTGCATCTGTAACTGCTTTTTTCCGAGAAACCTCAATGAAATTATTTCTCCCAAATTTTACTTCTTCTGCTTCGATTGTTTCAAATTCTACCATAGTACGTCTCCTCATCGGTATTGAACGCATCCATTATCATAGATGGAGTTGGCAAACCGCCATGCGTATAAGAGTTCTCATTTAAATAGCTAATGACATGTTTATGCGTTCTTATTTGAATTTTTTTGCCTCTTTTTGCAGTAATGATTTTTTATCTGTTTTTTCCCAGGTGAAATCTGGATCATTCCGACCAAAATGACCATATGAGGCAGTTTTGGTGAAAATTGGCCGACGGAGATCAAAATGAAGAATGATTTTGTCTGGAGTAAGCGGAAAGAAATCACGGATCATACGCTGTAAGCTCGCAATGGGTAATTTGTTTGTTCCAAAACAATCAATATTGATTGAAACAGGTTCTGAGACTCCAATGGCATAAGCAAGTTGGATTTCACATCGTTCAGCAAGTTCTGCAGCTACTATGTTTTTTGCGATATAGCGAGCGGCATAAGCAGCACTTCGATCCACCTTGGTCGGATCCTTTCCAGAAAATGCTCCACCACCATGCCTTCCGATTCCACCATAGGTATCAACAATGATTTTTCTGCCTGTCAGACCAGCATCTGCATAGGGGCCACCTCGAACAAATGCACCAGTGGGATTGACATGAAAGATGGTTTCATCATCGATCCATTTCTTACAAATGGGGGTGATGACCTGTTCGATGATGTCCTTTTTAACCCGTTCATATGACGTTGCACCATCATGTTGAGTGGAAACAAGAATGGTATCGGCCCTTTGTGGTTTTCCATCTTCATCATATTCGATGGAAACCTGAGATTTTCCATCTGGTCTAAGATAGGCTATATCGCCATTTTTTCGAACAGTGGAAAGTTTTTTGGTGAGTTGATGAGCTAATATGATGGGAAGGGGCATAAGCTCTTTTGTTTCATTGCATGCATATCCATACATCATCCCTTGGTCACCTGCTCCTTGTTCCTTATGTAGACCTGCTCCTTCTGAGACGCCCTGGGATATATCTGGGCTTTGTTCCGTGATCTGAACCCATACGGAACAGGTTTCTGATTCGATTCCGTAATTGGAATTGGTATAACCAATCTCTCGGATTGCTTCTCGAACTACTCGAGGGATGTCAATATATGCCTTGGTAGTCATTTCTCCAAAGACCATTACCCCTCCGTTTTTGGTCGCCGTTTCAACGGCGACTCTTGAGTATTTATCCTGTCGAAGTGCTTCATCAAGGATTGAATCGGAGATGATATCACACATCTTATCAGGATGGCCTTCGGTAACAGATTCAGAACTGAGAAGGATTTTTTCTTTCACCATATCTATCGCTCCATAATTATTACTATTTGAAGAGAGTTGAATTTCTCGTTTTCAGATGAGAATCAAAAAGATGAATATTAATGTTTGTAATATTATAAAGAAAAAAGAAGTTACTCTGGAAGTTTACGGGTCGTCCAGAGATCTTCATCCAGTTGTTCATAGATGCCATCATCTGATGAATCTCCTAATGGAGATACTGGTCGTCGATCGGTAAACATCATTGTTCTAGCGGTTTGTCCTCTATGTTGAGCAAAGCGGAGAATGGCATCTTTTCGTATCTGCCAGTAATGTGTTCTCCATTCTCGACCATCATAAAGTGTTGTTTCCTCCCGTTCAGTGGTAAGCATTCCCTCCTCTTCAAGGATGTAGAAGAGCTGGCGATCCTCTGGGTCCAATACATTATCAATCACGCGATCATCGAATCCAAAGATATCGAGAACAAATCCGGCATCTCTTCGAGCTTCCTCAAGTTCAATTCCTACTCTATTTGCGATTGCATTTGACAAATCATCAAGTGTTATTATACTCATCGTTCAACCTCTTCTTGCAAAATGGTATCTTTTTTTTATGACCAAATCGTTAGCCTATGTATTTTATGAGTTCTAGTATAAATAGGTTTCTATGAAATCATTGTGCTGCAGCGTTATTAACAGGATGTAAAGCAGAGAAAAGTTTTATAACTGAATAGATAGTATCAGTTTTCAATGGAGTTTAAGGATAAAATAGATGATTATAAGGGTGAGTGGATTCTTTTTTTTCATGATGAAATCATTGATCATAGCGCAAATGTTGAGGATATTCTCAAAACAGTTGATGAACGATTCCCTGGAAAACAATTTCCTTCAGATGATGTGAAGATTACTAAGGTGTTTGAAGGTTCACCCCGTCAAAACCTAATCGATAAATAAAAATAATTATTGATAGTGGTGCAATACAATTAATATGATCTTTGAGGTGAGGACTGAAAAGAGGAAAAAGATAGGTTTTTTGATAGAATGAAAAAAACGGTATATGAGCTGAGTGTTGGTTTAACCCAGGTGATTGATAGATTAGAAAAAATGGTAGTTAATATATCTGATCAAGGAACCATTGATTCATTTGAGAAAGGCTATTGTATGACATGTAAACAACCATGTGGAAGATCAAATGCTGAAATCCTGAATTGCATCATAGAAAAAAGAAAACTTAAAGAAAACTTCATGCAAACAATTGATGATCAATATATGAAAGAACATTTAGAACAAGACTTAAAAAAAATCATTGCAGACCTCACTCATTACCGGAATGATTTAAAGATGATAAACAAGGAAGATGAAAATTGATTGACTATTGTTTTAATGAAAACAAGAAAGCAAAAAGATTATGTGTAGGAAATAGTTTCCAGGTGTTAATATATGCCCCATACTGATATTGTTCTTGAATATGATAGCTATCCTATTGTACCCGTGAAATTCAAGTATAAGGACCGGAAAACCCCAGTGATCGAAGCACTCCTTGATTCTGGCGGTGATTTTATTGTTATTCCATTACCCATTGCGCGGTATTTGGAAATGGAACTTGAACAAGAAAGCGATGTCGATACTGCAGGGGGAACTACCTGTATGTACAAAACAAGAGTGGATATGATTCTTGGAAGGAAAAATCGATGTACCTCATATTTTAATCGGGAAATCCATGTTTCCTCTCAATCCGATATACCGGTGCTGTTGGGAAGAAATCCGCTCTTTGAAGATTATGAGATTACCTTTAAAAAACAGAAACGTCAACTAATCCTCAAACCCTTACATGATATGGTGCTTGAAGATTATCCATCAGGATTCTAAATCACATGTTCCCACAACGTATAAATAGGGGAATTCGCATACCGGCTAGGCTGTTTAAATCTTTCATGTGCGAGCATAGAATATATTAGGCTTAGTTTGTAATAGCTTGCCCGGCATGCAAACCGGGCCTGTAGCTCAGCTAGGTAGAGCATCTGGCTTTTAACCAGGTGGCCAAGGGTTCGAATCCCTTCAGGCCCGCTATCATAACGCTGTGAGATCTAGGAGGAACAAAACACGTATGGCAAAGAAAAAGAAAAGTGAACCATTGGAAAATATCACCAAACATGAACTCGTCCCCGACCATACGATTCTTTCTGAGAAGGAAAAAAAGGAAGTCCTTGAAAAATATCAGATTGAGCCGAATCAACTTCCAAAAATATTAACCGATGATCCTGTTTCCATTTCTATAGGGGCAAAGGCTGAAGATATTGTAAGAATCACACGAAAGAGTCCGACCGCAAAAGAGGCCGTTGCCTATCGGCTTGTGGTGGAAAGCAGTAAATAATTGGGTGTAAAAAAATATGAGAGAACTTGTTGACGCTTTTTATAAAGATAGAAGTATAGTTAATCACCAGATTGCTTCCTATAATGATTTTTTAAACCGTCGATTACAACAGATTGTAGATAGCACCGTGATTGGTCAAGAAGAGGAAATGCAACGCGGATTCATCTATCCTGAGATCGAAGGATATAAAATCAAATTTGGCAGGCTTAAGGTTGGTCATCCCGTGGTCAAGGAAGCAGATGGGACCATTCGAGATCTAAAACCAATGGAAGCTCGTTTGCGTGATCTCACTTATGAAGCACCCATTAAACTTGAGTTTATTCCTATCAAGGATGAAGTGGAGTATGAACCGGAGGAAGTCAAAATCGGTGAACTCCCCATCATGATTAAATCTAAATCCTGTAATCTCGCTAAACATGTGCTTGAAGAGAAAAAGGATCGTCCACTCTCGGATGAGGATTATAATTTATTACTTGAGGAGATGCAGGAGGACCCCCTTGATCCTGGTGGATATTTTATCAGCAATGGAACCGAACGGGTATTAATCACCGTAGAGGACCTTGCGCCGAACCGAGTACTGGTTGAAAAGAGCAAACGATACGGTCGAGCTATTGAAGTGGCTAAAGTGTTTTCACAACGAGAGGGATATCGAGCGCTTACCGTCGTGGAGAAAAAGAAAGATGGCATGCTGATGGTATCTCTTCCTACTACCTATGGACAGATCCCGTTGATGATCCTGTTGCGATCATTAGGAATGGAGGATGATGAGGAAATCGTTGATGTCATCAGTGTTGATCCTAAGATGGAACCATATGTGCTTGCAAACATCGAGGAATGTGCCAATGAATACGGTATCACCACTCAGGATGAAGCAATAGCATATTTGGGGAAGAAATTCGCAGGAGGACAGGCCAAGGAATACCGGATCAAACGAGTGGAGACGCTGATGGATAAAAATTTACTTCCGCATCTTGGTAATGAACCAACGGACCGGATCACTAAAGCGATTTTCATGGCCCGAATGGGCATGGCCGTGCTGGAACTGGCGCTTGGGAAACGTGAGGAGGATGATAAAGATCATTATGCAAATAAGCGATTGAAACTAGCTGGTGATCTGATGGAGGATTTATTCCGAGTATCGTTCACTGCGTTGTGTAAAGATCTGAAGTATCAGATAGAACGTATTCACGCTAAGGGCAAGGAAATCAAGATCAGTTCCTGTCTTCGTTCAGATGTTCTTAGTCAACGGATTCATCATGCACTTGCCACAGGCAACTGGGTTGGTGGAAGAGCTGGTATTTCACAGCTCCTTGATCGAACAAGTAACCTTGCGGTGCTTAGTCATCTTCGCCGGGTGACCTCACCATTAACCCGATCGCAGCCACATTTTGAAGCTCGTGACCTACATTCCACACAATGGGGAAGGCTTTGTCCCAATGAAACCCCTGAAGGACCAAACTGTGGGTTGGTCAAGAACCTAGCCCTAACCGTTGAGATTTCTGAGGGGTTCAATGAAAAAGAAGTGGAAAGCATTCTTAGGGACCTTGGCATTCAAGAGGTTTCTAAAAAAGCGAAGGGATCCCGAGTGTATTTGAACGGGGATCTGATCGGTGTGCATAAAGATGGGGAGAAACTGGTCAGTGACATGCGCAGTCGCCGACGTAAGGGACTGTTGCATAATGAGGTTAATGTCGCCTATGCCAAGGATGAAAATGATGTTATCGTGAACTGTGATTCCGGAAGACTTCGTAGACCTCTTGCGGTGGTTGAAAAAGGAAAATTACTATTAACAAGCACTTATTGGAAGAAAATCCAATCAGGAAATAAAAAATGGATTGATCTGATTAATGAAGGCCTTGTTGAATACATTGACGCTGAGGAAGAAGAAAACACCTATATCGCATTAAATGAGGAGGATGTAACCAAAGATCATACTCATATGGAACTGGATCCCATGTGTATCCTTGGGATTGGATCTTCACTGGTTCCATATCCTGAGCATAACTCATCACCTCGTATCACCATGGGTGCAGGAATGGGAAAACAATCCCTGGGGTTTGGTTCTGCCAATTACCGGATTAGACCGGATACCCGGGAGCATTTGATGCATTACCCACAGGCTCCGATGGTGAAAACGCATGCTACCAAGTATTTACGATTTCAACAACGTCCAGCAGGTCAGAATTTTATCGTTGCCGTTGCCTCATTTAAAGGATATAACATGGAAGATTCCATTATCATGAACAAGGCAAGTATCGAACGGGGACTGGCCCGGAGTTCATTTTTCAGAACCTATTCAAGTGAGGAAAAACGTTATCCTGGAGGTCAGGAGGATCATTTTGAAATCCCGGATCCGGAATGCCGAGGTGTCCGCAGTGAGGATGCCTATGCCAATCTTGGAGAGGATGGGTTAATCACTCCTGAGTGTGATGTGAACAGTGGTGATGTACTGGTAGGAAAGACCTCACCTCCTCGTTTTCTTGAGGAACCAACGGATTTTCTTACGCCTCAGAAACGCCGAGAAACCAGTGTGACCGTGCAGCATGGCGAGGGGGGAACCGTTGATAAGGTGATGCTTTCTGAATCAGTGAATGGATCACGTATGGTAAAAATCAAGGTTCGTGAACAGCGCATTCCGGAACTTGGTGATAAGTTCGCATCAAAACATGGTCAGAAGGGCGTTGTCGGCTATATTGTTCCACAGGAGCAGATGCCATTCAATGAAAGCGGGATGAACCCGGATCTCATCGTTAATCCACATGGGATTCCCAGTCGTATGACCATTGGTCATGTGCTTGAATTGATCGGTGGAAAGGTTGGTGCTCTTGAAGGTCGATTCGTCGATGGCACTGCGTTTAGTGGTGAACAAGAGGAAGGATTACGTGATTCACTGGTGAAATGTGGCTTTAAGCATCATGGACGAGAGACCTTGTTTAACGCTGATACCGGTAAACCATTAGAGGTCGATATTTTCGTTGGATGCATTTACTATCAGAAACTACATCATATGGTTGCTGGTAAGATCCATGCTCGATCTCGTGGACCTGTTCAGATTCTCACCCGTCAGCCAACGGAGGGTCGTGCCCGGGAGGGTGGTCTTCGGTTTGGTGAGATGGAACGTGATTGTCTGATCGGTCATGGAGCATCCATGGTCATCAAGGACCGGCTATTAGATGAATCTGATCTCACCATTAAATATGTCTGTAACAACTGTGGTCATATCGCGATTCGGGATAGGCATGGGCGGTTGAATTGTCCGGTGTGTGGGGATAAGGCAAGTGTGTATCCACTGGAGATGAGCTATGCGTTCAAGTTATTGATGGATGAATTAAAATCCCTTGGAATAGCACCAAGGCTTCAATTGGAATCATTAGTATAAAAGGATAGATAGGGGTATGTATGGAACGAGTTAATAGTATCACAAAAAAGATTGGACAGATCTATTTTTCATTGCTTTCGCCAAATGAGATCCGCAAGATGAGTGCCACCAAGGTGATCACTGCTGATACCTATGATGAGGATGGTTTTCCCATAGCGATGGGACTGATGGATCCTCGGATGGGAGTGATTGAACCTGGTCTTCGGTGTAAAACCTGTGGGCAACGAGTGGGCAAAGATAAGTGCCCGGGACATTTTGGTCATATTGATCTTGCTATGCCGGTGATTCATGTGGGTCATATCAAGATCATTCGTGATTGCCTACGTTCCACGTGTCGTGATTGTGGTCATTTATTGTTGACCAAAAATGAACGTGAGAAGTTTTTCGATGAATTAAAGCAGTATGAAATCGAGGGTAGAAACACTACGTATCTGTATAAACAGATCGTTAAAGATGCGCGAAAGGCCAGTAAATGTCCGCATTGTGGTCGTGAAGTGGGAAAGATTGAGCTGGACAAACCAACGTCTCTTCGAGAGAATGGAAAGAAGATGACGCCATCTGAGATCAGGGAGTGGTTGGAAAAAATCCGTGATGAGGATCTGCCATTACTTGATATCAATCGGAAGGCGACCAGGCCTGAATGGATGGTGCTTACCGTTCTTCCGGTGCCTCCGGTGACCGTTCGTCCATCGGTGACGCTGCAATCTGGTGAACGATCTGAGGATGATCTTACTCATAAACTGGTGGATGTAATTAGGATTAACCAGCGGTTACAGGAAAATCGTGATGCGGGTGCTCCGCAGTTGATCGTTGAGGATCTCTGGGAACTGCTGCAGTATCATATTACCACCTATCTTGATAATCAGACCTCTGGTATTCCTCCTGCTCGTCATCGGTCTGGAAGACCATTGAAGACTTTGGCTCAACGGTTGAAGGGAAAGGAAGGTCGGTTCCGTAGTAATCTTTCTGGGAAACGGGTGAATTTTTCCGCTCGTACCGTGATTTCCCCGGATCCGAATCTGAGTATTAATGAAATCGGTGTTCCCATTCGTATTGCAGAGGAGTTAACCGTTCCCGTGAAGGTTACTCAGCATAATATTGAATGGTGTAAGAAGATGATCACGCAGAAATATGCACCGGATAACAAAGAGGATTATGTTCCTGGTGTCAATTATGTGATCAAAAACGCTGATGGTCTGCGTCGACGGATCAAGGTAACGGATCGGAATGCGGAAACCGTTTCTGAGAAACTAGAGATCGGTTCCATCATTGAACGTCAGTTGATGGATGGAGATCTTACCTTGTTTAACCGGCAGCCATCGTTGCATCGGATGAGTATGATGGCTCATCGGG
>CAZQMI010000022.1:0-27589 GCA_964594475.1 uncultured Thermoplasmatales archaeon | reverse complement strand
AGTTCAGGACTTATTACTGTTTTCTGACTTGGGTTTATAATTGTTTCCTGATTAGTCTTCTTTCTTTTTCAAGGGTACTTCTTTGACCGGTGTTCCCGCATAGGTTTTTCCTTTTTCCAGTGTTTTATCTTTTAGTACAACACTGTTTAAGGCCACGGTGACATTGTCTTCTATGGTAACACCGGGCATAATGAATGATTTTCCGCCGATTAAACAGTTATTACCGATTTTGACTTTATTAACATACAGTTTTTTTTCACCAAGATGACCGGTAATCTGAGACCAGCCTCCAATAAGGGTTTGTTCACCGATTTCAAGCATATATGGATCATGAATGAGTTCACTTCCAGCAAGAACGCTGGATTTTCCCATCTTTAATCCCACGAGTTTTAAAAATCGAATCCGTAATGGAAGTAATGGAAGAACCCCAATCAGTTTCAGGGATGGCCGATATAACATAAAATAGAGGCTATATTTAAAAAAATTCCAATCTAGAATGGAGATATCATATTCTCCTTCATCAACTTTCAATCGTAAAAAGCGGATGAAGAGACCGGGTATAAAGGTTTCAATGATGATGAACAGGAAAAACAATATGACCAGAAACCCGGAGAAAAAGAAGACATGGATGATATTATTGGGATTAATATAGCCTAAAACTAGCAGAAAGGTCCATAATAGCGGAAACAGTCCAATGGTATAAGCGATGATTGGTACAACTAAAAGACAGAGACCTCTAATAATTGATCTAAGTGAGAAATCATATTTCTGAATACCGCCTTTGTATCCATCTCGATACTGTGCCATAGGCTGTCCTTAATGAAATGGTTTCTTTAATATTTTCTATATCTCAGAAAATGGATTATCCTCTTGATGATGAATCGACAATTATTTGTTTTTTTTAATCAGTTCAGCGGGCACTCCACCATACATGTTTCCTTTTGTAAGCGTTTTATTTTTGGTCACTAGACTCTTTCCCCCTACGACCACGTTGTCCTGAAGGGTAACACCAGGCATGATGAGCGTCTCTGCACCGATGAGACAGTGACTACCGATTCTTACTTTTGAAAAGACAAGTTTGTCTTCCCCAAGATGGCTCATGATGGTAGCACCACCACCGATAAGAGTATTTGAACCAATTTCAATAAGACACGGATCTGATATAGTGTTTCTTCCACCAAAGAAGACATGTTTTCCTATTTTTGCTCCCACCAGTTTGAGATATGCAATGTAAATAGGGGGGATGAAAAAAACTGAGAGCAGTTTTACCGTCGGACGGTACAACGTATAATAAAGTGTAAACTTGAAAGTATTTTTATCTTTGATTGATTTGCTGTGTCTTCCTTGTTCATACGTGAGATGAAATCCTTTTATGGTGATTCCAGTGATACATGCGGTGAATAGAATGAGGATAAGAAGACTGATGACCAGTATAAACGGAAGAAAAAAGAGACCAATGATGATATGAGGAAGTAGGGGAACGGCATACAATACATAAAAAGAGATGAGTAAAACAGCGGGAAATGCGGAAATGGAAAAAACGATGATTGGTGTGAGAACGAGTGCGAGCAAGCGAAGAATTGATGGTGTTGAGCGATCAAATTTTTTTCCTTCTCCACGATAGCGACGCATAAGAGGCCTACAAGAAAATCATAGCTTAAAAATCATTCGGGAATTCCTTTTGTCTGAGTATATTGATATTATTTTAAATGATAATATTTCATCAGCATCCATTGGTGAAATCGATCGGGAACAACTCCTTTTAGTTTTGCAGCAATTCTTTGAGAAAATGCCCCTGATCGATATCGGAGTTTTGGATGTGCTGTATTGATTATTGTTTCAATTAATTTTGCGATACGATCTGCTGAGACTCCCTGTTGTTCATCGTGTTCACAAATTGATATGGTTTCGTTACACATTGACGCATAGGTTGATTCTTTAGATGAAGAGATCATTTTTTTTCGATTTTGAGTGAAGCTAGTCTGAAAATCACCTGGCTCAACCAGAACGACATTAATTCCAAATGCACTGACTTCCATACGTAGGGTTTCTGTTATTGCTTCAACAGCAAATTTTGTCGCACTATATAAACCTTGAAATGGAAGCCCCATGACCCCTCCAATTGAACTGATGTTGATAATCAATCCCTCTCCTTGTTTTCTCATAATTGGTAACACGGATTGACAGACTCGAAGCACTCCAAAAAAGTTTGTCTCAAACAATGCTTTTGATTGTGAAATTGGGGTTTCTTCGATTGCACCTGATATACCCCATCCCGCATTGTTGATAACCACATCTATTCGCTTGTCTTGTTCATAAATGTATGAGATTGCCTCCGTCACAGAGGTAGCATCAACGACATCCATTGGAATCATACATACGGTACCTTGTTTTTTCTGCATGGGTGGAAATGATGCATTTCGACTTGTTCCATAAACCGTATATCCTTTATTTGCAAGATGATAGGCGGTTTGTTTGCCTAGTCCTGATGATGCTCCGGTGACCAGTACAATTCGTTTTTCACTTGATGATTTTTTTACCATAGTTGCATCAATATTTCTTTGATAACAAACTTTTTTATTGTCCTTAGATGATCTTCATTTTCCGTCCGACTTTGGTTAAAATCGCAAGCGCGTCATCAATGATTTCCTCTGTCATCGTCGCCATATATGATGTTCGTAACAATTCCTTCCCATGGGGGACTGCTGGTGGTCTAATAGGATTGGTAAAGATCCCTCGTGGTTTATTTCGAAATAGTTTCCTATACATTCGGAATGCAAGGATATCATCACCGATGAATACTGGTATCACGGGGGTTGTTGATTTCCCGATTTCAAAGCCTGCATCAATCAAACCTTTTCTCATACGATCTGATAATTGCAATACCTTTTTTCGATATGAGTTATCATGTTCTATTAAATCCATTACTGCTAGTACTGTTGCACAGTTTGCGGGGGGAATACTTGCTGAGAATATAAATGATCGTGCATGATGACGAACCCAGTTGCAGATGGATTTATTGGCAGCGATGTATCCACCGCATGATGCAAAACTCTTTGAAAAGGTACCCATAAGCACATCTACATGCTTGGTAACATCAAAGTGGGCAGCTGCACCTCTACCTTCTGGTCCGAGAACGCCAACTCCATGGGCATCATCTAGATAAATCATCGCTTCGTATTTTTTGGCTAATTGAACGATTTTATCCAGTGGTGGGATGTCTCCTTCCATGGAAAAGACTCCTTCTGTGATAATGAGTGCTTTTCCTTGTTCGATGTGTGCTATTTTTTCTCTGAGATCATTCATGTCATTATGCTTGTAGATGATTTTGTTATCTCTGTTTATTTTTGATAAGGTCAATGCATCGATAATTGATGCGTGATTGAGTTCATCTGAAAGTACGTAATCATCTTCAACTGGTGAAAGCAGGGAGCTAATTGCTCCAAGGTTTGCTTGCATGCCCGTTGAAAAAACGATGCAATCCTCTTTTCCAAGGAATGCTGCAAGACGTTTTTCAAGTTCGTTATGGAGATGAAAGGTTCCGTTTAATAATCTGGATCCTGTTGTTCCTACCCCAAATTCTTTCATTGCTGCGATTGCTTTTTCCTTCACCACGTTGTTTCCGGTCATCCCCAGATAGTTATTACTCCCCAGCATGATGATTTCTCTTCTGGCCATCTTTACGATTGGTCCTTGTTCACTTGATATTTGTTTAAAATACGGATAGAGGCCGACTTGTTTTGCAACGGTGGCTATGCCTGATCGTTTGTATGTATCGCATTTCTTTTGAATCACGTTCATCTGACATCATCCATTACGGATTATTTTGCAGGTTAATGGCAGTTATCCTATTTGGTTATATAGGTTGGAAAAGAAAGGGAAAATCAGTTTTTTTGAATAAAGAAATAGGCTTTTAGGTGGCATCCACCCTGAGTTCCCGACGGAGGATTTTTCCAACAGAGGATCGAGGTAGTTCATTGCGATATTCCAGTAATCGCGGAACCTTATATGGAGCAAGAAATTGTTTACAGTAATTTCTCATTTGTTCAAGAGTGAGTGTTTCTTTCCCTTCTTTTTGAACAATTGTTGCTTTCAGTTTTGTGCCAAGTTTTGTTTTGATCCCAACGACTGCTGCCTCAAGAATAGAAGGATGAGTGAGAAGGATTTCCTCCACTTCTTTTGGCCAGACCTTATATCCTGAAACGATGATCATATCTTTCAATCGATCTTTAATTTCAAAATAACCTTGCTCATCTTTACTGGCTACATCACCGGTTCGTAACCAACCATCTAGAAAAGCTTGATCTGTTTCCTCCTTGTTGTTCCAATATCCTTTCATGATACTTGGACCTTTGATAAGCAGTTCACCTTCTGAACCTGGGACAGTGATTTCTTGCTTTGTTTCCGTGTTGACAATTTTTGCCTGGGTATTTGGAATGGTAACGCCTATTGATCCTATTTTTCGTTCGGATTTGGTTGGTGGATTGATATGGGTAACAGGTGATGCCTCAGTCAGTCCATAGCCTTCTATGAGCAGTGATCCAACATTTTTCTCAAATATTTCCACGGTTTCCTTCGGAAGGCTTTCTCCTCCAGAAATACTCATGAAGAGTGATGAGAGATCATAACGCTGTAATTTCGGATGTGTGGCAAATTTTTGAAAGAAAACAGGCACGCAGTTTAAGAATTGTATCTTTTGGTTGTGAATCAGTTTCATGACTTCTTCAAGTTTCCTTGGATCTGGGACAAGGTAAGTAGTAGCTCCAAGAGAAATAGGCCAGAGAAATGAGGAAGTTAATCCGAAGATATGTGAATAGGGGAGAACGCCAGCAACCCTTTTTTGCCCCGTTGGTTGTTTCTCCATTTTTGTCATCCAGTATTGAAGCACTTCGGTTTGTGCGATAAGGTTTCTATGAGTAAGCATTGCTCCTTTGGGTTTACCCGTTGTTCCTCCAGTGTATTGAAGGATTGCAATATCTTCTTCAGGATTGATTGATGGGGTTATTTTTTTGTTTTCTCCTTTATTGAGAAGAATATTATAATCGATCTGATTGTTTAATTGAATATTTTTTCTGAGGGTTATAAGCTTGTAGATGTACTTTGTTGGTGGGGGCAGTTCACGGGCAACTGAGGTGACTATGATGTGATCTACTGAGATTTCATCTTGAATGGTTTTGATTTTGTCTGTGAAGAGATTGAGAGTGATAAAGATTTTAGGTTGTGCATCATTGAGCCGATTCTTAATTTCTCTAGCTGAATACATAGGGTTGAAGGCGGTAAAGATAGCTCCAAGTGCTTGTGTGGCAAAAAAAATGGTAATGAATTGTGGGCAGTTTGGAAGAAGGACTGCGATCCGATCTCCTTTTTTGATGCCCAGGTCCTGAAATGATCGACTTAGTTTGTTTACCTCTTGTTCAAGCTCTTCATAGGTTTTGAATTTTCCTTTGAAAAAGATCGCATGTTTGTCCTTGTGTTTTTGTGCGATGCTATGAAACATTTCAGAGAGATTTTGTTTGGGTATGTCGATAGTGTGCTGCGTCGTCGTTTCTTGGTTATCAGGTTTTTGTGACATGTAAACAAACGTTAATTAGAAATACAAGTTTATATAATTTATCTATTATACTTACACCTATTGTCGATATTTTCCATGACGAAAATTATGAAATCTGATGATTGATTAGTATTCATTGGTATTATGCAAAAGAGTGAAAATAGGAAAAACCAAAAGTCATTTAAGAAAAAAACCTATCCTACTGAAAAAATATTTATAAAAATAAAAAAAATAAATATTTAAAGAAACAAGACGACCAATTTGCTACCATGATGATCACCATGAAAAAAATACATACTTTTGAAATAGATCCTTTGAATGTAACCTTTGAACCGTTAGCTGGATCGACATTTACCAACCTGCTCAGATTACTTGGACAAAATCAATTTAAAATAAGCTTGATAGGAATGCCACGTATCTTATATTCTCTGTTACTCAGCTCTATTCAATCCCCTCTCAATCTTCTTGAGCAAAGACATGTGAAGAGAAAGATTCTAAATCAACCCATTAACAATCCGCCGATTTTTATTTTAGGTCATTGGCGAAGTGGCACTACATATATGCATAATCTATTGACCATCGATAAACGATTTGCCTATCCAACCACATTGCAGACGGTGATCCCTGCTTTGTTTGTTAAATATGGGGAATTATTTCGACCTATCGTTGAAGATTCCCTCCCAGAAACGAGACCTGAGGATAATGTTCCCTTAGGTGCAGATCTTCCTCAGGAGGAGGAATACGCTCTTGGAAATCTTTCACCATATTCATTTTACAATGGATGGTGTTTTCCAAAACAGATGAAATTGTATAATAATTTCGTTGATTTCCAAAATGTTTCGCCACAAACGATTTTAGATTTTAAACGAGTTTATTTAAATTATCTAAAGAAGGTTTCATATTATCATAATCAGAAACCCTTGGTGTTGAAAAATCCATCAAACACCGCACGAGTTAAGATTCTGTTGGATTTATTTCCAGATGCGAAATTTATTTTCATTTATCGTAATCCCTATCATGTGTATCTATCCATGAAACGTAATATCGAAAAGGAAATGACCTTGTATACGCTGCAGAATCCACCATCATGGGATGTTTTTGAAGAGGCAATGGTGGATATGTATCATAGAATGTTTTCAAAATATCACAACGAACGTTCACTGATTCCAAAAGAAAATCTGGTTGAAGTGAAATATGAGGATTTTGTCGGCCAACCTCTCCTTCACATGAAAAAAATCTATCAACACCTGGATTTAAAAGAGTTTGAGAAAAATGAGGAAAAGATTCAGAAGTATATCGCTTCGCTTTCACATATAAAATCTTCGACATACAAGATAGATGATGAACTGCAGAATCATATCTATTCACTATTACGAAAATCTATTGATTATTGGAGATATAGCATTTAATGATGGAGCAGTCAAGCAAGGTGTGATTGATACCAATCTGCAATTTCATTGACTGTTTTTGAGAAATCATAAGTTGGGTTATAACCAAGGTGTTGAGCTGCTTTTTCTGCACTAATCCGACGTGTGGTACCTAAGGATTTCACCCGGAACCGTGTAAGGGAGGGATCTTTGTTGAATAGCTCAGAAAACCAGGCCACGGAATAGGCTAAAGCAAAGGGCACATGTCTTTTTGGTGGATCGATACCGCTTTTTTGGGAAACCTCTTCCATGAAATCTTTTATAGAGCAAATAAAACTTGCCACGTTAAACACTGTTCCTTTTTTGTCTTTCTCAGCGATGAGTCTCAGACATCTCGCGACATCAACAGGATGTGCAATCGTAATTTCTTGATTTCCTGATCCGATATACATCATCTTTCCTTCTTTCAAATTATGAAATGCTATTTGAAGGGCAGGAGATCCTGGGCCGAAAACAAGTGGCGGACGGATTGCAGATACATGTAAATCTTGATAGTTCTTAAGAACAAGTTCACCTTCATATTTTGTTTTTTGATAATTGTTCAAAGGATTTTTCTTGCTTTCTTCAGTGATTATTTCATTATCTTTTGGAAAACCATAAACGCCGGCGGAACTGGTATAGATGAGTCGGTTAATTCCTTGTTTTATACATGCATCCGCAACCTTTTTTGTCCCTAAAACATTGACCTGAGTATACTGTTTTTTTCCACCATAATCCTTTGCAAGAGCAGCATTATGAAATACCAGATCTACATCTTTCAATGCAGAGGAGAACGTTTCTGGTTTAGTGATATCTCCTGTGATGATTTCTGCTCCCGAAATACTTGTATCTGGATTTCTCGATAAACCAATGACTTCGTAATGATGAGCAAGGAGTTCATCGACAAGATATCTTCCGATAAATCCAGATGCGCCGGTAATAAAGGCTTTCATATCTGGTCAACGGTAATATCATTATTTAAATAATTTGGAATTTTCACATTTCATTCATAAAGTATCTAATTTAAAAATATTAAAAAAAATAAAAAGAATGAAAACTTATCCGAGGTTAATTATCACTTTTATTGTCTTAAATGCAATAAATCTTTGAGATCATAGGTACGTAATTCCCATACTTTACAAATCATTTTTTTTCAGCCTCCCCAATTGGCTGATGGAGCAATACTTGTAGTGCTATTTGTATCCTTCGTTTTTTTCAAATAAGCAATCCGGCAAATGTTTTTGGTGATACTCTAAAAATAAGATAACGACATTTGAATCTAGCTTTGTTCTTCTAAATATTGGCTCTTATGATTGAAGCATTGAATCAACTTTATCAAGTAAAGAGTCTTTATCAAAGGGTTTCATAATGTAATCTGAAAGACCCTCATCCAAGAGGACTTGTTTTCGTTTGTCAGATATCTCTAGCACACTCATGAATGCTACCTTCACCTGCTGATGTTTCCGCTTGATTCGATTAAAGACATCCCAACCGCTCATCCCAGGCATCATAATATCTAGCAGTATGAGATCCACCGGTTCCTCTTCTATTTTTTTTAAACACTCTTCACCACTATACACCGGAATGACTTCGTATCCTCCGAGTTCCAACACTGTTCTGGTTAAATCAACGATATCAGGTTCATTATCTACCACCATTATTCTTTTCATCTTTCTCCTCACCTTTATAGTATGTATTTATTAGTGATTATTAGAGCAGTATATCACACCTCTTCTTTTTAAGAGTGTTGGTTCAATTCATCAAGTCGTGTGTTGATTTGTAGATAAAAGAATTAAAATGAAATAACATGCATGTAAAACACGAATTTGTGACCTCCATGATGAAGAACACCTCGAGATCAATCAAAACTAGATTTATCGCCCATATTGAAACATGGCGACCATATACAGTGATTTGGTGTGGCCTCCTTAGTTTTACCGGGGTTTGTTTGACCATTCAGGGACTTCCATTGCTTCGAACTGCGCTTCTTAGCTTGTTCATTCCTATTATCGGTTGGATTGCTGGTCTCTATCTTTCTGATTACATCGATAGGGATTTGGATTCCTTTCAGAAATCACATCGTCCTATCCCCTCAAAAAGGATGGGTTCAACTGAAGCTCTTGTTTTTGGTGGTTTTTTTGCTTTATTTGGTCTTGTGCTCACCTTTTTGTTAAAACCGATGTTATTAATGTTTGTTTTTCTTGCAGCCTTTCTTGTGTTCACCTATGCAAAATATACGAAATCTAATGGATTTCTTGGAAATATTAATAGAGGATTACTTGCCGTGGTTACCTATTTTTTTGGAGTTTTCGCGGTATTGCCGGATATGTATGAGATTCCGATAGCAATTATACTATTTTCTCTTTGTTTCTTTTTTCATGATATGACCACCAACATTGTTGGAACCATTCGCGATATCAAAGGCGATCGATTAGCAGGATATCAAACGGTTCCGGTGAAATATGGGTTAAAAACAACCTTAGGTCTTACGGGGATGTTAACCTTTATATGGTTTGGTCTGCTCATTGTCATTTCATTGTTTTTTCATCAGTCCAACACGTATTTTTTTATGATGATGTTGGTTGAAACCATTTTTATCGTTACTTTTTGTGTTATCTCTTTTAGACTTCATACAAGTTATTCAAGAAAAAAAGCACTTTCATTACACAAGGTTTTTGTTCTTGAGCGAATAACACTTGCATCAGCGATTCTATTTACTGTTATAGATCCACTAATCGCCATAGTGATCTATCTTATCTCTCTTTCTTTCACTGCACTATTTCAAATCATTCTCAGAAATCAATATGAGTTTAATAAGTGGACATTATGAAATTCTTAATCACTGGTTCAACAGGCTATATCGGCAGTCATTTGCTAAACAGTCTTTCCAAAACAAATCATCAGATAACCGCAGTATTACATAAACAGAGCCCAACCATTCAATCAGATAATATCACTTATATCAAAGGAGATCTTACATCACATGCTTTTATAAATACCTTACCTTCTGACGTTGATGTGGTAATTCATTGTGCGGCATTACTTCGTGATTACGGACCAAAAAAGGATTTTGTTTCAGTGAATTATCAGGCGACCAAACATTTAGCAGAATATTATCAAAAACAATCTATTCAGAAGTTTATCTTTTTAAGTCATATTAGCTATGAAAAATCCGCCCGGTTCTATTATTATGCTCAGACAAAAAAAGCAGCGGAATCTTTTCTTTTCTCTCAACATCAACTAAATGAATTTCCCATAACCATTATCCGGCCTGGAAATGTGTATGGTCCAAATGCATCGATTTGGGTTAATAAGATTATCAAGGCAATTAAGCGTAATAGAATAGCACTCATCGATGAAGGAAAAGGTATTTTTTATCATACCTATATCGATCATGTTGTTTCCGCAATTAAATTGGCAGTGGAAAAAGATGAGGCAATAGGGAAATCATTTGATATCACTGATGATGATTATACAATAAGTTGGAAAGATTATTTTTCAGATCTTGCAAATATTATTGATGCATCTCCTCCAAAAAGAAACCTTCCCAAACAGGCAGCATTAGTTCTTAGCTATTTGATGCTTTTTCGTTATCAGCTGACTCATAAGAAACCATGGATTACCCCAGCAATTGTTCATTCCCTCACTGCTCAGAAACAGATTTTCATTAATCAAAGTAAAGACCTTCTTGGTTATCAGCCACAAGTAACCTATTCTACTGCCTTAAACAATATTAAGAGCTGGTGGGAGAATATAAAAGAATAATGCTGTAAAGATAGCCTAGTTTCGATCAGTTAGATATTTCTTATTTGATGATCCACGGTTTCGTCCCAAATGATATTTCGAGAAATAATATCATGTATTTTCTTGTTATCTTTCTCTGGTATAATGGGTGGTAGATGGTCATCTGGAATTTTTGCTGCCCATGCGACCATTCGACGAACCAGCCACCATGTACTTGTGAGAGCGGTAGGAATTTTCTCTTTTGAAAGTGATATATTTTTCCATTGATGTAATCCTTCGGCTAAACAATGCATCTTTTGGTTTTCCATTTCTTCTATTTGTCCATCATCCCAGATCATGTATTCGGGATGAGTGCTACAGAGCAAGATACGTGCTTGATTCGTATTCGGATAGGTTTCCGTGGTTATTGCTGGCTTTTTTGCAAATTTTAAATTGATGATGTGATTTGTTTTTTCCCAATCTCCAGCAAAAAAATAGATATACAACAAAAAATTCCAAAGTGATTTGTTAGATGCTTTATAGAATCGATTTGCTTTAAAAAACGCTTTGAATAATCCCCATATTCCACCGGTGTATCTCCATACATTGATTCGTGTTTTTTTCGCGAGGGAGAACTCATGGTCAGGATACCATGCTATTGGTTTTGCTGAACAATCAGAATGGTTTGAAATGTCAAACGCAGGACCTCCCCACCATCTCATTCTTAGGACATCTTTACTGCATTCCGAAAATACAGGATGAGAAATATCAATGGAAAAATCAAGCGGTACACCTCCAGTGTGAATTCGTTCACCCGTTGTTGTTTCACCTGGTGCAAAGGAGAAAACATAGGCTGTTGCTCCAATGTTTTCAGGGTGGGCATATTGAAAGGGATAAAGCAGAGGTATGGCAAGATGGGGATAAAACGATTTAACTGATCCAATGTTAACTCTACTTTTATGATATGCTCTTTCCAGGACGGTTTGAAGAGGGGGGTGTTTTCCAGTGTTCAATCCGGTGAATAATGCTGCACCACCACATATCCCAATATATCCACCTCCGTCGATGATGAATGAAGCAATATTTTTTTTCCATTTTCGAACTTTTCTTGATAGAAGAAAAGATTTTAAAATTGCTTGTCCATCACCAACCCCTCCACCGGGTACTAAGAGGACATCATAATCTGAAGCAGTGAGTCTTCCTGCTAAAATATCCTCTTCGTGAATATACTCTGTTCTAAATTCATATGTTTTTCCTTTTATTGTCCATCTGTACTTATCTAAAATAACAGGGAAATAATGTTTCCCTGATCCCCATCCCATGAGTTCATCGGCAAGAACTGCGACAGCAATGATTGTTTTGCTTTGTTTTCTTGCCATATAAACCACATTGATAATGAAACTATTTTATTTTACTATTTTTGATTGTATATTGGTCCTTGATCAGGGTTAGATACAAATGTTATTCAAATGATGCTTTCTTTGATAATTTGATATGTCTTTTTCCCATCTGATTTTACCTTTATAAAAATAAGAAGGTAGAGACAATAAACAGTGAAAAATAGTTTTATCCTGCGTAAGTTTTAATGTAAAAGGGAAATAATATGGTGTTGATTGTGTAAAGATCTATAATATTGGTCGTTTATGTGAGTCGCTTGCTTTGATTCGATCGCTGTTACAAAAGGGACATCGTCCTGATTGGGTTGATGTGTCTTTTTTTGGAGCTCCAAACTCAAAGTTGCAATCTTTACAATACCACACCTTTACTTTGTGGTGAATTTTTTTCTTCTTTTGTTGTTTTTTCTTTTTTGGGATTGTTTCACCTAAGGTTGCTTTTTTTATTGATAGTTCGTAGATAGAATAGCATTCGGTTCATCATTAAAAAATATTTGTTTTTATTGGATTTTCTCTTAGCCACCACTGATCATATGGATGACTTTAATAGTGGCATTATCTGGAATAATACATTTTTCATATTGATCTTTTTTAATAAGTTGATCGTTTATTTTAACGATGATGAGGGGGAAGGTATAATGCATTCGTTTCAATAATTCAGATACGGTTTCTTCTTTCACAAATGACTTTTGTTTTCCATTTACCACGATGCTCATTTGATATCACCGAGGAGAAGTTCAAGAGCAATATTTGCCTGCCAGTTCGCCATCAAACAGACCTTTGGTGCAAGTACTACATCATTTTCACTTGATTCTGCCTGTTCGTCATAACAGACATAAAGATTACCAAGGCGTTGAGTGAGAATACGATCGCTTTTTCCATATCCGGCAACTCCTGATGCTGCAATCAAGGGAATATTGGGAAGGTGTTCAAGGATATCTTCAATGAAGAAGGTTTTGGTTTTTGCCTCATCGAGTGCTTCAATGATGACGTCTGCTGATGTAAACGGCTGATACATCGATCCTGGTGTTAGTTTTTCATTGATTCCTACAACAGTAGTATTTGTGGTAATGCGCTGAATGGTTTGTTTCAGCGTTGCAACCTTTGATTGACCGATTTGATCAAGAAAATAATACTGCCGATTAAGATTACTTGATTCAATCACATCAAAATCAACGATAATGATTCGTCCGATCCCTGCTCGGGCTAATGAAACAGCAGCATTACTCCCAAGTCCTCCGGCTCCTGCAATGCCAACTGTTTTTGATTGAAGTTTTTCTTTGATCTTGTTAGTTTTTTCCGTATTCATGCAGTGCTACCATTGTTTCCAATAACTTGGATTGGTATCTGGTGGGGATTCATCTTTATCATATGTTCCACCCCATTTGTTTAATCCTTCTTTACTGTCTTCATCGATTTTTTTCTGAAGCATGCTTAGCATTTTTTTATCGGTAAACCCAAGTTGTTTCATTTTCTGCGGGGTAGGTATGCCGTTCGGTGTCCATCCCCGGCGGTAATAAACGGCATCCATTAACTTCTGATACCGGTTCTGTCGGTAATCATAGAGTTTTTGGATTTTCTCATCAGTGCTCAGTTTGTTCACTTCTTTTTTTGATAGATTGAGATCTTCGATGAGTTGCTTATCGTATCGATCTTCCCGGGATTCATATTCTTTCACGGTGACCGGTCCCATAGATCGGTAGGGGATCCAGTCATCCTTACGGCTTCCTCTGCCCATCCAGACGTTCATTGCTCGCTGCCAATTATAGGCGCGTTCACTTTGCAGAATGAGTCCTTCTTTATCAACAGTTCCACCGGTCATACCATTTTGATAGTCCACATAGTTTTGCACATGGTCTGGGACCTTTGCTGGTTCATCGGTTTCTGCGTTATTTATTGGTTCTACATCGTTCCAAGGTAGCTTACAAAGCCCATTTAATCCGAACCAGGTCCGCCACATTGGGAAATAATGCAGGGCCTCTGCTTTGTCTTGAAATGTTGGGATCTGGTTGTTGACCATGTCCATGAAGATAAGCCAGGCTTCATCATGCTGAGGACCTTTCAAGGTAAGGCCATATCCTCCTTGTTGAGCAAGGGATTCCTTAGTTACATATTCTGAATATTCCAGGCCCTTGCTTTCCATGCCGATGTCTTCGATGAGTTGTCTATTTCCCCATCCTTTGTCGATTAACCAGTCTTTGACACGTCTGATTCCTTTTGCTGCGACTTGAATGAATTCATCATCATATCCTGCAGCCAAACGATGTAGAAAGGTGAGTGCTTCGTCTCCATTACCAAATTGGAGATCGATGCCACTGCATCGTTTTTTGGTTAATATTCCATACTCAAAGAGTTCCATGTAAAAAGCGATACTGGTTGATGTGGAAATGGTATCTAGCCCATAGGTATCACAATAAAAATTGAATTCTAGGACGAATTCAGGATCAAAAATACCCATGTTCGCACAACCGCCAACGGTTTCATATTCAGGCCCATCTACTACCACTTTGTCTCCTTTGTATGGTCCGGTTTTCAGGGTGAATCCATCTGCGGTTTTCGCACACGCCATGGTACATCCTTGCCAGCATCCATCGGGGTTTCCTTGGGTAAGATAGTTCTTTAAAAAGACATCGGAGGCAATGTTATGAGTATCTTTATGTTTGCCAAATCGATAGTTCTGCACAGGCAGCAGATCATATTCATCCATGATTTCGGTAAGATGAGCAGTACCCACCTTTCTCATCCGGCATTGACTGTCATCATAAAGCACCATTTCACGAGTGAGTTTCAATCCTGCTTTTCTCATTTTCGCTGGATCGGCTGGATGATTCGGATCGTCCTCATCCATGGTGATGGCATCGGTTGGACAAATTGATAAACAGGTTTCACAGCCTTCACATTGAGGGAGGATCTTACCATATCCCATCATTACTTCTCGTTCTGGTCCTCGATTGGCAAAGTTTAATGCATGCTCCCAAATATCTTCTTTACAGGCGCGAACACATAGCCCACAGAGGATGCAGGCATTTTCCTGAGTATCTTGTAGGGGGGAGCTATATCGAGGGGTGTTGATGTCATGAAAGGAGGCCATGTCTTTGATGATTTTGACATTGGGCCAACGAGCAAGCATCATTTCAAGGATGTTCTTACGGTGTTTCTTCACTTCAGGTGACTGGGTTTTTACCGTGATTTCCTTTCGAATGGGATAATTACATGAGGTTACCAGTTTTGTTTTTCTTCCATCATCGATTTCAACGAGGCATAACCGACAGGCACCATAGTCACTGACCATTTCATGATGACACAGTGTGGGGATGAAGATATCAATGCTTTTTGCTGCAGAAAGAATTGTGGTATCTTTATCAACCGTTGCTTTTTTCCCATCGATGGTAACAGTGATCTGATTATCCTCTGCCATAGTTAATTCACCTCCACTGCATCAAAGGTACATACCGTTTTGCAGCTTCCACATTTAATACATTGGTCTTGATCGATAGCATGAACTTTTTTCACTGAACCTGTGATGCAATCCACTGGACAGTTACGAGCACACAATGTGCAACCTGTGCATTTCTCTGAATTGATGGTATAGGTGATTAGTGGTTTGCATTGACCTGCTGGACAGGTGGTTTCCTTAATATGGGCTTCATATTCATCTCGGAAATAGCTTAGCGTGCTTAACACTGGGTTTGCAGCGGTTTGCCCTAAGCCACAGAGGCTTGCTACTTTCATGGTCTCTGCATATTCTTCAAGAAGAATGATGTCTTCTTGCTTACCATGTCCTTGAATGATACGGTCAAGTATTTCACTCATGGCGGTTAGCCCCTCGCGACAGGGTGTGCATTTGCCACAGGATTCCTCTTTGAGAAATTCGATGAAGTATTGTGCTAGTTGCACCATGCAGGTGTCTTCATCCATGACCACCATGCCACCAGATCCCATCATGGACCCAGCCTTGGTTAAACTATCAAAATCAATTGAGAGATCAAGTTTTGATGCTGGGAGTACTCCACCAGAGGGTCCACCGGTCTGTACTCCTTTGAATGCTTTATCATTGGGAATACCTCCACCGATGTCATAAATGATTTCTCTGAGGGTAATTCCCATGGGTACTTCCACTAGACCAGTATTTCGCACATCACCAACTAGTGAGAATACTTTGGTTCCGGTGCTTCCTCCCCAGGGATTTTCGCTGACATCACCGGTACCAATGGATGCAAACCAGTTGCTTCCTTTTTCAAGGATAAGTGGTATGTTTGCCCAGGTTTCCACGTTGTTTAATACTGTTGGCATGTTTTTGTAGCCCTGTTCAGTCGAATGCACGTATTTCGCATGTGGTTCACCGGGTTTTCCCTCTAATGATGCCATCAGAGCAGTGCTTTCCCCGCAGACAAAGGCCCCTGCCCCGCGGTGAATGGTGATATCGAAATCAAACGAGGAGTCAAGGATATTTTTGCCTAGAAATCCTTGTTCTCTGGCTTGCGTTATTGCTTTTTCCAGTCGCTTAAGGGCAAGTGGGTACTCTTTTCGAATGTAAACGAATCCTTCATGAGCATCAAGTGCATAGGCACCAATGATCATGCCTTCGATAACGGAATGTGGATCTGCTTCTATGATACTTCGATCAGCAAAACAGCCTGGATCTCCTTCATCAGCATTGCAAATAATATAAGGGGTGTTTCCTGTTTTTTTAACGGCTTCGTGACATGATTTCCATTTTATTCCTGCGGGAAATCCCCCTCCCCCTCGACCTCGAATTCCTGATGCGGTAACGGTTTCAATGATTTCTTCAGGTCTTTTCTCTGTTAGCACTTGAGAAGCGGTTTGATATCCGCCCATACGAATGTAATCATTGATTTGTTCCGGGTTGATCTGCCCGCGATGCCGCATAGCCAGCAGTTGTTGTTTCCCAAAAAATGGGATATCCTGCATTTTTTCAATAGCTTTTTTCTTCGTGGTATCTTTAAAAAGCAATCGGTCAACGGTTTTATGTTTGAGCAGATGATTATCAATGATTTCGGGGATATCTGTTTCCTTGAGTTTTTGATAGAACGCTCCATCAGGTTGCACTACCAAAATAGGTCCTTGTTCACAGAAACCATTACATCCGGTTGGAACGACGAGATAGTCTTGATTTAACCCTCGTTTTTTCAGTTCTTTTTTCAATGTTTTGATTAATGAAAAGGATTGATTGGCAACACATGCAGTACCAGTACAGACATGAAGGGAGGCCTTATAGGAGTCAAAGTCTTGTTGTGATTGTTTCTGAAGCTGTTTGAGCTCAGCTAGCTTCATTTGTTTTCCCCTCCTTTTTTGAAGCCATGTTTTTTTAATATGTTCTTTACTTCTGTTGGCTTCACCCCACCGATAACTGTGTCATTGACTGTAATCACCGGGGCAAGCCCACAACAACCAAGACAGCGGACTTTTTCCAAACTGAATTTTTTGTCTTCGGTTGTTTCCCCTGCATTGATACCTAGTTCTCGTTCAAAGGATTCCATTACCTCATTTGCTCCACGAACGACACAGGCAGTTCCCATGCAAATCTGTATTTGTGTGTCTCCCTTTGATTCTAAGCTAAATGATTTATAGAAACTGGCAATGTGAAATAACCTACCTGATGGAACACCGGTTTTATCAGCAACGCGGTCTAATGCTTTCATGGGGATGTGTTGAAAGGTATCCTGGATATCCTGAAACATTTCAATGACGAAATCTGGGTTAGCATTCCATTTCTTGATGATGGCATCAACCTTGTTGAGATCGATGTCTTTTGTGTCAACGATTTCTTTGAGCTTTTGTTTGCTTGAGATATGCCAAATGGGTTTGGTAAATGGTGCGATGACCACGATTGCTTTGATGTGTTTATCTCGCAGAACAGTTCCCAATCCACCTCTTCCTGCTTGTTTAACCCGGGGTACTTTTCGCCTTACATCATAAAATGAGAAATTGAGCATTCCCCAGTAAGAGTTCTCTGCTCCCTTGCCTGATGAGACAACGGATACCTTTTGCCTGGCTTCATCGGTATCCTCTTTTGCATATAGATAGGTGAGTTGTTCAGCAAGAAGATGGGTGTTATTTTCCTCAAGCGGAGCGGTTTCAATGGAAATAGTTCTTTTTTCCCCGTCAATGACCACAATGACATCTTCTTTGGCTTTGCCTTGGATTTCTAAGGCATCAAATCCTGCGAATTTTAGATATGGGCCAAAGAACCCTCCCACGTTGCTATCGCAAATGATATCTGTTGCTGGGGAAATAGTTAGACAGATACTTTTACCACTACCTGCATACTGGGTGGCTCCACAGAGCGGACCTGTGGTGATAACAAGTTCGTTTTCTTCACTATCCCAACGGGTGCTTGGGTTTATTTCATCCCATAAGAGCTTCAATCCAAACCCTCGGCCACCGGTGAATAATTGTTTCATCTCAGCAGTTACCTTTTTTTCTCTGATTGTACCAGATTCTAGATGAACATGTAACGATCGGTTTGCATATCCATGCTGTATCTTCTGTTTTTTGTATTGGTATAAGGCAAGTTGTTTATGGGCCTTCATCAGTTTAGGGAAATCCCATTGGTGAATGGTGTGGGTTTGTATTGGTTCAATGGTAATTGGTTTTGATGTCATAGGATAACGATCTCCTTATTTTTTATACGGTAAATATGAACCATTGTGAAATAACCATAATCCAGCAAAACGCAGTTATTCCCAATGTGGCTGGATAATAATATTTGTCCTTAAGTGGCAGGCTTATTGGCTTCATAGAGAGAGCAATGGGGACAGTGACTGCACCTATTATTGCCACGGGCAATCCTCGTGCAAGATATTGCGGCATCATGCTGATGAGATTTGAAAAATAGAATTGACCATAAGTGAGTGGAGTGAGGATTTGGGTGACAATATAACCTCCAACATAGACGATATAAGCTGAGAAGACCCCAAGTCCGATTTTGTTTGTCCATGTGTGCACGTTTTTGAATTCAAAGGTTGTGGTAATGTAAAAAATAAGTTCGAAAAGCATTCCTTCTGCCATGATGGCCAGAGCTGAGCAGAGATGACATCCACCAAAAGGATTGATCATCCGTAGGCTTCCAGCTACCAGCCCCATCCCTGCTTGTATACCGTAGGCGGGGTAGAGTCGTCGACTGATTACCATGAATATCATGGCAAAAAAACCGGTCATAATCATGCCACTAGGAAGACCTGCCTGACTGAATTGTGGTCCAATAATACATTCTGAAAATCCCCATAGTGATCCAAAGACTAACATTCCTGCAATTAGTTTCATTTTATCCTTCATCGGTTTTGCACCTCTATTTCTGTGACATCTCGAACCCAGAACGCATGGGCTAGATGTGGAAAATACACTCGTTTTTCATTGCTTAGGATTCCTTGCTGCATATCATTCCAATCAACAGTTTGTTGATAGCCATCCGATGCCTTGATGAGATATCGATGGCATGATGGGCAGTTTAGATTAAGCGACGTTATGATTTCTGAAAGAACTATGCCTGTTTTAATACCATCATCTGTTTCAATGGTTGTATTTGAATATGTAGTGAATAATTGCTGAAGTTGAAATGGGTCATCATTGATGATTATAGAATCTGCATTTACGGTTTGCAATGATTGGTTGGCATGAACATATAATGTTGAAATGGATCCGATGATCAGCACAGTCATTGCTAAAAACGGGATGATGTTTTTTCTCTCGATGAAACGCATCGGCTGCGGATGTATTAATATCTATATAAAAATTATGATATCCCAGGTTAAACATTCTCAGTCGGTTTTTTAGATTAAATTGAGAATAAAATTATTATATATTTGACAGATTACTCCAACACATGACTAAAAGGAGCTATAAGATGAGACTATTTAAAATCTTTATTTTGATGATGTTTTTCGTATCGTTAACAACCTTTGCAAATACGTTTGCTGACAGTAATAAAATTGAAAATATCACGGTCACAGAGAGTCAAAGTGTTTTTAATGTTGCAAATGAAATATTTACATTGAACTATAATGGACAACAAAAATCGTATTCTCTTCAGGACTTACAAGCATTTGAATCAATCACTGGAACGGGAGGTCGCATTAGAGTGACTGGCTCTGTTTCGGGTCCTTATGAATATACTGGTGTTCCTATTTTTTCATTGATAGAAGAATTTTCTCCACATCCAGAAACATTTGACATGGTGACCATTTCCAAGGATGGCTATACCGTTGACTTTTCCTACGATCAGATAAAGGGAAATGTGATGGTGTATGATGAACATGGAAATGAACTGGGGATTGGTTCAGTGACCATGATTCTTGCCTATGCTGAAGATGATGAACCATTAATTCATGGAGGTCCACTTCGAATTGCATGGGTAAATGATGACGATGCCATCACAGATGCGTTTCTTTGGCCAAAAATGGTTGATCAAATTGAGTTTTTCCCGGTTTCAACAGATGAGACCGCACCACAAGTATCCATTACGAAACCAGAGAATGCCATTTATCTTTTTGATTCAAGACTGTTCTTCTTTCCATCTGCATTAATCATTGGAGATATCACTATCGAAGCGATGGCAAATGATGCGATCAATGATATAGCAAAAATGATGTTAATTATTGATGAGGTGAAAGTCTATGAGACAAACGCTGATTCTTTTCAATGGAATTGGAATGAACAAGTCATGGATAGTGTTACCATACAAGTCATTGCCTATGATAGTGCTGGAAATGTAGGAACTGCTGAAAAAACCATTACCATGTACAATCCATTTTAGATTGATTCATTCTTCTTTTTTTTATTCGTTGTACTGATTGATTAATCTGAGATTGGACGTTATGTAACATAGTTTTAGCCTTCTTTTCATAGGTTTCAATGAATAAATGGCATAGGTCTTTTTTTTCTTCAGTAAATGATGGTGTGGTTGTAAGAATGAAGGCACAGATATCTGATACATCCTGAATCGGTTTACCGATTCGAGTTTGTTCGAAATCAAGGCCATATATACTATAGTTATAAAGAAAATTTCGGAGATTGGCATCACCATGAATATAGGTGTTTGTTTCTAATTGAAAAAAACCATGAAATTTGCAAAACCAGTGAGCTAGATCAAGGATAATCTGTTTTTTATGGTTAAATAGTAAACTTTTGTGATTGATGAGATCGCAAACATTGTCCGCAGAAATATATTCCATCAATAAATAGCGATGCGTATCATTTTTTTCAAGGAGTGTTGGTTTCAGAAATGTTGTTTTTAATTGTGACAAAATCTTATATTCTTTTGAAAAGTGATCAATTCTTTTTTTTTGATACCATTTGAGAACTAAGAATCTTTTCTGCTGGGATATCAAGAAAACTGTGTTTTTTTTACTCTTAAACCTTTTTACTACTCTGGCGTTATGAAGTGAATCTACCTTTCTTATCAGCTGGTTGATATCATTTGTATTTTCTTTCATTTAAATAGAAATGATTTGCCGATTGCATTTATTGATCAGTGATAACATCGATTTCAGTTACCATTTTTACCCAGAGATTTGATGAGGTAATCGGTGTATGTTCACTAACAAAAGCAACACGAAGTGGCCCGATTTCTTCATTTGGGTCAATTTCAGTATAGTATTGTCCGTTTTCCTTATATGCTAAGATCATGGTTACCGTTCCTTGTCTAGTGACATTTCCTGATTCATTGTAGATATCAACAAAACCCTGTGTCTCATTTTTTGTAAAAGTATTTGTCCAGCCATCACTTGCAGTGATATTTACATAATATGACTCATCATCAATGCCTATATCATCGAGTAATGTTGGAATCGGTATTCCGGTGTATTGATAGCTATCTCCAAGTACTACTTGATCTGGAAGAAGTTTTGTTTTGATGTATCTACCTGTTCCTGAAGATGAGGGTAATGTTTCAAGGTCTGAAAGCGTATAATTATAATTCATTTCTTGATAGAAGACAGTTAGTATGATGTCATTGGTATCCGTTTCTTCATTTCCTGAATTGTCTGGTGGGAAAAATGATGTATATGCAAGAACACCGACGGCACCAATGATGACGATTCCAAGAGCGATAGTGATGATTACATTCTGATTTTGTGTCATGCCAGCATCCAAAGAGGAAATCTTTAAAAAACGTTTTGATTCTCTTCATGTACTATTCAACCTGATAAATAGTCATTGAACTGTAAGGTATTGTTATGATGAAATTACCAGTTTATATTGGATTTTATGGGTCTTCAAATTCTGGGAAAACAACGCTAATCACTCGTCTTATCCGGGAATTATCAGCTCAAGACCTCAAGGTAGCAACAATCAAACAGACCTCGAATCCTTACTCAATTGATGCTATTGGTAAGGATACCTGGAAGCATGCACAGGCAGGAGCTGGTCTTGTTTGTTTTCAAACAGCAGTGGAAACATCAATTATTGTAAAAAAAACACTTTCATTTGAAAAAATAAAGAAATACATTGCATTGTCTGATGATTATGATATTGTATTGGTTGAAGGAGCAAGGCAAAAAGATATTCTAAAGATTCGGTTGGATGAGCAAATTGCTGAGCGGAACAACACCGTGTTTACCTTTGATGGTGATATTAATAAGGTCTTGACATTTATTGATAAAGAACGAAAAAGGAAAAGTGATGTATGATGACAAAGATTGAATTAATCATAAATGGAAAAAAAATTCCTTTGACTGAATTCCCCCGAGATTTCATTCAAAATACAATTATAGGTATGGTTTCCACGTTGAAGGGGGTTGATGAACCAATCAAGAATCTTTCATTAACTATTGAAAAGGATAAAGAATAGGTCTGATAAAGTGTTTTCTTTTAGTTACCACCAACGTCCCCGCTGTTGATAGATCTCGATGAATCGTTCGATGCTTCGGTCATAGGTTTGTTCAATATCATCAGGGAAATAACAAGCTGGAAGTTGCCCCATCTTCCGATGATAATGCAAACAGTCACAGCATGTTCCTTTTTTTCCACAAGAGTACGTGCAATTGCAGTATTGTTCCTTGTTTTGATCTTTTCTACATTCCATGAAAATCACTGTTTTTCCTTTTTATTCGTTAGATACATGAAGTCTTCTTCCTTCAAGATTTTAATTCCTTGCTTTTTTGCTTTATCATATTTTGATCCGGGATTTTTTCCGGCGACGACGTAATCAACGTTTTTACTCACTGATGAAGTAACCATGCCACCATGTTCTTTCACGATATCCCCTGCTTCGGACCGAGGAAGGCTCAAAGATCCGGTGAAAACGAATTTTTTCCCTTTAAAGAGTTGTGGAGCATCTGGTTTTTTTGTTTGAGTATTGACCCCGTTTTCTTTTAATCGATTGATCAAGGTGATGTTTTCTTCTATGGTAAAAAAGCTAGCAATGGATTGAGCTGATTTTTCTCCGAGTCCATCGATTTCCTTGAGTTTCTCTTCTGTTGCTTGTGAAAGATCATCAATGGATTCGAAAATACTTGCAAGCAATTGTGCAGCATATTTTCCTACATGTCGGATGCCTAATGCATAGATTAACCTTGATAGATCTTGCTGTTTGCTTTTTTTGATGGAGTCGATTAGATTCTGGGCGGATTTCTGCTTGAAACCTTCCAGCTTCAAAATATCTTCTTTTCTCAGATCATATAGATCTGCGACGTTTTCAACCATGTCTTTTTCAAGCAGTTTATCTATGGTTGATTCACCGAGATGGTCAATGTCCATAGCGTCTCGGGAGGCAAAGTATTTCATGCGCCATTTTAACCGTGCAGGACACATTTTATTCGGACATCGAATCGCTACTTCTCCCTCTTTGTGTTTTACTTTCGTCTGACAGATGGGGCAGGTATTGGGTACAGGTTTTTTGTGTTCATCCCCGGTTCGTTTTTTAGTGATGCTTTTAACTACTTGTGGGATGACATCTCCGCTTCGTTCAACCAGAACGGTGTCATTGATTCGAATGTCCTTGCGATTGAGTTCATCAAAATTATGAAGGGTTGCCCGGGAAACCGTGACTCCACCGACATCTACGGGTTTTAAGATGGCCACGGGCGTGAGCACACCGGTTCGACCAACCTGCACATCGATGTCCTTAAGACGTGTGGTTGCTTGTTGAGCAGCAAATTTATAGGAGATTGCCCATCGAGGATGTTTTGATGTTGACCCTAGTTTTTCTTGTTTTGCAATGGAGTTTACCTTGAGAACTGCTCCATCGATGTCATAATCAAGACTGTCACGTCTTTGTTCGAGTTTATGACAATACTCAATGGCCTCATTCACATTGGATACTTTTTTTGAGAGTGGATTTGTTTTAAATCCTGCTTTTTTAAGGGCTGTAAGTATGTGTTCTTGAGTATTAAAACTGGTTTCTGAATATGATAGGATATACACATAGATATCAAGAGGTCGATCGGCAACAATAGATGGGTCAAGCTGCCGAAGTGATCCCGCTGCAGCATTTCTTGGGTTGGCAAAGGGTTGTTTTCCTTGTTTAATGAGCTCTTTGTTATAGGCTTGAAATCCTGATTTACTCATAAACACCTCCCCTCGTACTTCCACGGTTTTTAATTGTTCACCCTGTAAACGTAATGGGATACTATGAATGGTTCTCAGATTCTGAGTGATATCATCACCTCGGATACCATCGCCGCGTGTTGCTCCTCTTATAAAGATGCCGTCTTCATAGTAAAGGGCAACGCCGGCACCATCGATTTTCGGTTCCACAACATAGCTCACGGATCCCACATGTTTTTGCACTCGTTCATCGAATTCAATGAGTTCTTGGTCATTGTAGGTGTTTGCTAAAGATAGCATAGGTTCTTTATGTTCGACGGTTTCAAATTCACTAAGCGGTTCTCCCCCTACTCGTTGTGTGGGTGAATCAGGCGTGATGAGGTCAGGAAATTTTTCTTCTAATGCTTCCAGTTCTCGGAGGAGTTGATCGAATTCATAATCTGAAATCTCTGGATTGTTTTCAACATAGTATTGGTAATTGTGATGATTGATTTCGGTTCGTAATGTTTCGATTTTTTTAGCTGCGGTTTGTTTATCCATGCTCATTTCCCCGGTTCAAAGAATTCAGTGATTTCATCGATGCTTTTAGTATTGATACAATCGGCCTTTGTGAGCCATCCTCGTCTTGCAACGGCAACTCCATAATGCAGAAAGTGAAGATGATCAGCAAGATGAGCGTCGGTTCCGATGACAAAGCGGACGCCGAGTTCTTTTGCCCGTTTTACCAGATTATCATTCAGATCCAATCGATCCGGAAAGGAGTTGATCTCCAGACAGGTGTTGGTATCAACTGCGGTTTCAAAGAGTCGTTCGATATCAAGGTCAAACGGTGCTCGTTGACCGATGATTCGACACGTAGGATGAGCAAGAAAGGTCACTGATGGATGATGCATCGCTTGGGTGATTCGTTCGGTTGCTTCTTGTTTGCTCATTTTGAATTTTTTATGAATGCCTATGGCCACATAGTCAAATAGCTTCAGGGTATCATCATCATAATCAAGGGTTCCATCAGGCAGGATATCACACTCTGTACCGCAGAAGATATGTATGTTTTGTTTTTTGTTGAGTGTTTGGATTTGGTTTCTTTTTTGTTTCACCCGTTCAGGTTCTAGACCATGAGCGATTTTCAGTGATTGAGAATGATCTGTGATGCCGATGTAGTCATAACCGAGTTGTTCAGCACTTTGAACCATTTCCTTTACACTATCTGCTCCATCACTGTAATCAGAGTGGACATGAAGATCTCCCTTAATGTCCTGTTGAGTGATGAGGTCGGGTAATGTATGATCTTGTGCTGCCTCTATCTCTCCTCGGTTTTCTCGTAATTCCGCGGGTATATAATCAAGATTGAGGGTGGTATAAACACTTTTTTCCTTTTTTCCGGTGATATAGTCATCGGTTTCTTTATCAAAGAGACCATATTCATTGAGTTTGTATCCTTGTTTGATGGCAATCGCTCTAACAGCGACGTTGTGTTCTTTTGAACCCGTGAAATACTGTAGAGCTGACCCAAAGCTTTTTTCTTCCACCACACGAAGATCAACCTGGATGTTATCAGTCAGCAATACACTGGTTTTTGTTCTTCCCTGCAATAGTACTTGTTTCACTGCTGGATACTTTACAAAATATTCCATGACTTGATCTGGTTGTTTTGAGCTAATCAGGATATCGATATCGCCGATGGTTTCTTTCATTCTTCTTAGACTGCCTGCGATACTGATTTGTGAAACACTGTCTTCTTTTTCAAGATAGCTCAAATATTTCGTTCCTTGTTGATAGGCATGATGTAGAAGCGATCTTCCCTGTGTTTTTTCTTTGAGATTAATACCTCGTAGAATATTTTTTTCAGTGACTTCTCCGAATCCATCAAGATCACGGAGCTTTCCCTGTTCACAAGCAGTTCTAAGTTGTTTGATAGTAGTAATATGAAGTTGATAATAGAGTCGTGCCACTTTTCTTGGCCCTAATCCGGAGATATCCATTAGATCAAGGAGTGCGAGTGGTGTTTTTTCTTTTAGTTCCTCAAAGTATTGTAGCTTTCCCGTGGTGACATATTCAGTGATTTTTTTAGCAATTGCATGTCCTACATAGGGAAGGTCTTCCACTTGATTCTCATTGACCACGGTTTCAATGTTTTCGTTGAGCTCCAAAATGGTTTGTGCTGCCATACGGTATGCTCTCGTTTTGAAAAAGTTTTCATCCTGAATGTCAAGGAGATCAGCTATTGTATTAAGTAGTTCCGAGACCTGTTTATTGTTCATTGATTATTTCCTTCGCAATTCTTTTCTAGATCCACAGTAACTGAAACATAATCTCCATCTGCCACTCCAATTTTTTTCCGCAGGTTATTTTGACAAATGAATTCAAGGACCGTTGAATAATGACCTCGCATAGGCAGAACGAGCACACAAGAGGTATCATTTATGGTGGCATGAAAACATTTTACATCACCAAATGTCCGATCTTTTGTTTTAAAAGAATGAACGGGTATTGCTTGATATCGTTTGATTAACCTAAGCTTGTTTTTTTCAATATCCTTGATTTTCACATTGAGTGTCCCTGGATAGGGGACAAACCCAAGACGATCTTTGAATTGTTTTTTATATCCTTCCTGTGCGGTGTAATAGGTTCCTTCGCCCATCCCAGAGATAATTGTTCCATTGAAATGAACTCTGGTTGGCATCTCGAATATATGTTGATATCGTTGATATTCTTCTTTGAGGAGTTGTTTTCCTTTATCAGTGATTTGAACAAGTTGTTTTTTCACGCCCATCTCACGAGTGATGTAGCCTTGTTTATCAAGTTCAAGAAGGTAACGTGAAGCCGTTTGCTGGCTGGTATCCAGCTGTTCTGACAGATCGACTGAAGAGATTTCCACTCTATTATTAAGTGCTCCCAGTAGTGCGATTTCTTTTAACATTTGAAGAAGGTATGATTTCATTTTCTTTACGATCCTCTTATTGTTTTAATAATTTAGATAAATAATGTAGCAGTATTCTCTATTCGGC
>CAZQMI010000021.1:0-27646 GCA_964594475.1 uncultured Thermoplasmatales archaeon | reverse complement strand
GATATTCACGATCCCTTTTGGTTAACATAATATTGAGTTAGTTTATACTTAACTTATATTTATATATTACTATCTTGATATCTTAATTTACAGATTTTTAGAATTTAAAAGAAAAAATAAACATAAGAAAATATAAATAATGAATTATTCATTTATTATATAATGAAATCCCTGGGAGGGCATATGATATGAAAAAAATCCTGGTTTTTACGGTATTGGTAGTGTTGATCAGTGTTAATTATTTTCCAAATTCGGTTGGTGGGGAAGCAGTATTTAATGATTCGAATAGTCTGGAAAATGATGATGGTGAGAAAAATCTCTGTATTCAAAATACGGTTACTGATGGCTGGTCAGATGATGGATTTTCATTTAATAACTGGAAATACGGTGGTAAGAGATTTCATTCAGAGTATATCCTATCTAAATGTAATGAAAGATTTGTAACCGCGGGTCTATCCGCTGGCCTACCTAATACTATCTGGAGTAAGACATATGGTGATTTAGATTTTCATTCGTTTTCAGTTCGACAAACCGCTGATGAAGGATATATTTTAGCCGGGGCAACCGCTACAAGTTCTTATCCCGATCAAGATGCTTTTTTGATCAAAACCGATCGGAATGGAACCATGGAATGGGAACGCTATATAGGCGGTGAATATGCTGATTGGGCTAACTCCGTTATTGTATGCAGCGACGGCGGATATCTCGCCACAGGTGGAGATTGTTATACAACAAAGGATGGATTGCAGGATGTTTTCCTGCTGAAAACAGATGAACACGGCAACGAGGTATGGTATAAAACCTTTATAAGACCGGGTAGAACCAGAAATTCATGGGGACACTGCGTAATCGAAGTCACCGATGGGTATGTCGTTCTTGCAAACCTTCCTTTGTACGGAGCCACGGAACGCAGTACTGCCTGGCTTATTAAAACAGATAAAAATGGAAATGAACTCTGGAATAAGACCTATAGTGGAAAGTCACACGATGATGGCAATTGGTTAATACAGGCAGATGATGGTGGTCTTGTTTTCACAGGGCAGACCTGTTCATATGATGTCGGTATGGGCGATATTTGGCTTGTGAAAACCGATAGTGAAGGCAATGAACTATGGAACCGATCATACGGGGGACATGAATGGGATCTGGGTGAAGAGGTGATGCAAACGGATGACGGTGGCTTTGTTATCGTCGGTGATTATCATTCGGATGCTTGTCTGATCAAAACGGATAGTTCTGGGAATCAGGAATGGATGAAACGCTATGGCGGAGGGGATGTTGATGGCAGTACGTCGTTTACAAAGACAGCTGACGGCGGGTATGTTATTACCGGTTCAACACACTCGGGGTATCCGAGTTCTCAAGGATGGATTCTGGTAACGGATGGAAACGGCACCTTGTTATGTGATTATGTCATAGGAGGCCCCAGAGCCAGGGATGTTATACAGGCGGATGATGGAAGTTTTGTTTTCACCGGATATAATAATGGCATATGGTTAGCAAACATTGAGAATTTCGAAAACGAGCCACCCGCACGACCCAGTTCGGTGTACAATTCCAGCAGATTCGTATTAACCGTGTTTTCCACTGATCCGGATGGAGATCGGATACGATATGGTGTTTCCTGGGGTGATGGCACAGAGGTTGACAAGTGGACAGAGTATTATGAATCCGGTGAACAAGCCAATTTCGATTGTTTCCTAAGAAAGAAACCAATTTCGGTGATCGCTGAGGATGAATACGGTGCACGAAGCGAATGGGTAGGGACCAAGGCAAAAATTCCTGATATGCCATTGTTACGATTTCTTTATCAACTCTTTTCGTTGTTTTTCATCACAGAGTGATGCTTTTGGATTATGTGATTTAATAATTATTCTAGATTTGATAATACATTTTCAATTTCTTCACCTGTTGGGATACGTCCAGCAATTTTGACTTCGCCATCTACTACAATAGCTGGAGTTAACATCACACCGCGATCAATGATAGTGTTCATATCCTCAACTTTACTCATTTCTGCATCAATTCCTAGTTTTGAAATCACTTCTCTTACTTTTTTCTCTGTTTTTTTGCATTTTGAACAACCAGATCCTAAAATCTCTATTTTCATATTTTTTTCACCTCAAATACATTTATCAAACTAGCCTGTAATCATCCCATAACAAAACCCAACCAATGTGGCAACGATAATAACCAATGTGAAATAAACAAAAGATTTTTTCATTCCAAGTACCTTAGTAATTACGATCATATTGGGAAGACTAAGAGAGGGACCTGCCAGAAGTAACGCGAGTGCAGGACCACCGCTCATGAGTCCAGCACTATATCCAAATAGATCGCCAACGATTGCGACCTCAAGTAACGTTGGCATATATAGAATAGCACCGATGACAGAAGCTAGGAAACAAGAGATAATGGTGTTTTCACCAATGTATGGTGCTACCGCAACACCAATTGCATTACTAGGATCAGCACTCGGCATGAAATAGGCGGCGATACCACCGATGATACCAACGATGAATACTCCAACAAGAAGTATTGGGAAGATCTTTTTGGTCAAATCCCATGTAGCATAGAACCATTGTTTCAATTCCTGTTTATCATAAAATCGTTTTAACAGCAATACGAGAAGTACCATAAAAAACAAGAGAAAGAGAATCTTTGGTAAAAGAGAAACATAGTTACTACTTGCCGCACCAATTATTAAAATGAGAACAAGGAGAATGAAAAAGCCAATTGATGCCCAAATTGGTCGAGTGTTTTTTTCCTCATCTGAAGCACCCGCAAACATAGGGTTTTCATTGCTGATTTTTTTCTGTTCTTCCTTTCTGAAAAATATGGACATCAATATTCCAATAACAATAGCCATAAATACCGCAGAAATCGCTCTGGCAAGTCCGATGTCATAACCAAGCACTTGAGCAGTGAGCACAATGGCAAGGATGTTAATAGCGGGACCTGAGAAAAGAAATGCAGTTGCAGGACCGATTCCAGCTCCTCTTTTATAGATACCAGTAAACAGGGGAAGAACGGTGCAACTACAAACCGCAAGGATTGCTCCAGATACAGAGGCAACGGAGTATGAGATATGCTTTTTCGTATGAGCTCCAAAATATTTCAATACTGCTTTTTTTGAAACGAAAACAGCGATTGCGCCAGCAATAAAAAATGCAGGAATTAGACAGGTTAGCACATGAGCTGAAAGATAATCCATCAGCATAGAAAATCCTGCTATGATGATATCGATCGGATTCAATCTATCATAGCTCCTACAGATTTGACTATACTAATGAATTCTGAATTGTTCATATAGTGCGTAGAGTGGTTAATATTTGAAATCAGGTTAAACAGACTGATCACCAATTATATATAAGTATATTCGAATATTTAAATATATCTATGTATTTCTGATTTTGCTAACAGATTAAACAATACTAAAAATAATCATTGTAATTTCTTAACTTGATCGATGAGAGAGAAAACCTCTTTTTTTGATACCCAGACAATAACACGAGTCCCATTCTTTCTTTCAGAAACGATTCCTGCATTCTTTAAAATCTTAAGATGTTGAGAAACCGCAGGTTGAGACTTATCCGTCTCAGGGATTATTTCACAAATACATTTTTCACCATGCTTAAGAAGCTCAATAATCTTTAAACGAGTTGGATCTGCAAGTGCCTTGAAAATTACCACTTCGTTCATCAAATGCTAAAAACCATCGCGGTTGTTTAAATATTCCGATGGAACCAAGAAAAGGAATCAACAAATAAAAAGTAAAACGAAGATGTTAATAAAGTTAGGTTAAGGGAACATCCTTTCTTAAATCATCCTTCATTTTCCGACCTGTCTGCTTCTCCCATTCCTTAATGGGAACAGAATGTTTATCACGAATGGCATCACCAACTCCAATACCATTATAGGCACAGAACGGTACAATACCCTCCAAAGTTGTGTAATGAATTACACAACGTTTTAGTCGGTCAATATTTAAGTTAAATGGATCCTGAAACCACATCGATCCCAAAAACAAACTCTTGTAATGAAAACCACGTAATGAATCGTAACTTCCACCAATCGCTGCATCCTTTAACAGGTTCTTTAAATCAAAGCCATGCGGTGCCTTATCATAATCAACGAAATCATCAACCTTTCGTAAAAAGGCAGCTGCAACTCGTGCTTTCTTGAAAGGACCAGTGATCTCGCTTTCCTTTTCAATGAACGAAAGCAATCCCTCAACATCAATGAAACGAGTTACCGGAGTTGGATTTCCATCATCATCAACAAACAAATAGGTTGCACCACCACAACCGGGATGAGCGGTGAACTCAACCTGGGTTTCTCCCTTTAACATCTCAATGAGCTTTGAAACCGGAAACACAAAAGGAACCGGGTAGAAATCATCCCGAGAAATCATCCCATCAAATTCATCTTCAAGGGCTTTCATCATCTTCACATAATCAACACGTTGCTTCTCTCGTTTCTCATCCTTAAGTTTCTTGATTCGCCCGCAAAATGAGATGGGCTGGAAATTCACTCCACGAACGATATCCATGTTATCAACAGCAAATCGAACGATTTTACCAGTTTCAGCGATATTCTGATCACCAATAAGAACTGGGACCAATACCACTTTTAAATTGGCCTTTCTAAGATTCTCAATGGCCTGCTTGTTTTTTTCGATCCAAGGATTTGTTTTTTTAGTTACACCATCAAAGCTCATGTAAATGGTATTGACCTTTGCAGCTTTCAACTGTTTACAATATTCAGCACTATCCGCAAGTTTCAATCCATTGGTATTCACCTGCACATGAGAAAAACCAACATCTTTAGCCATATTAACGATATCAAGAAGATCCTCACGGATAGTGGGCTCACCACCGGTGATCTGAATGGCCTTTGACCCCAAGGGGTGTTCATTTCTGGCCTGCACCATGAGTTTTCTTATTTCTTCAAGGCTTGGTTCATAGACTGCTCCAGATGCACCAGCATTCATGAAACAATAACTACAGCGAAGATCACAGCGATTGGTCACTAACAGATTGGTCAGCACACTTTGAGATTTGTGAATATCATATAATGAAGGAAAATCAAGGACTTGTGTTTTCACATCGGGTGAATCAATTCCTGTGACCTTGTATTTGATCCATTTCTTGTATAAATCAACGTCATCAAAATAGATGTCCTTAAAGGTTCCATGTTCTTCACAAGTCTTCTGAATAAAGACCTTGCCATCTTCTTCTATTATTTCAGCATCGATTTTTTTGATGATGCCTTCCTTATAACAGCCCGGACAAATTGACTCAGTTTTCTCTAATACGGCCATAACTCATCCAATCCTCTTGTTTGCTTGCTCCGTTGGCAGATTACATCAATTAGCCCTAAATAAAGATTTACCACCAAACCGTTTTTCAGGATAATTACACATTCTTATTTTTTATTTAATTTTATGACTTATCAGTTTCAAAATCATTCTTTTTATCAAATCTTTTACATCTAAAATGCTTACCTGTTGTATAGTAATGCTTGAAATGCTTCAGCCAACGCGGGCTTTCATCGAAATCCCGGACGAATTCAACAAACTTTGTTAACCGTTTCATAGTCTCTGCATTCACCACATGCTCAATACGGCAGGCATCCTCGTTTGCAATTGAATCAGGAATACCTAATATACAGAAAAACTCTCGAAGAGTGTCATGTCGTTTCCTCGTTTTTTTTGCGATATCTTGACCTTTCTCGGTCAAGGTGACTCCCCGATATTTCTCATAATGAATATACCCTTGCTGTTTCAGTTTTTGAAACATTTCAGTGACACTTGAAGGAGAAATAGAAAGATCTTGGGCAATATCCTTTACTTTTGCAAATCCCTTTTTATCGATGATATCCTCTAATGCCTCAAGATAATCTTCAGTTCGCTCAGATGGCATAGCGATACAACCAAATATTTGGAATGCCTAAATAGTTTAGGTTTATAAAAATTTCCTTTGCCTATGTATGCTCTAATCTGCGATTTTATTCTTTCTTTGGCAATCGTTCTTCCACAGATACCAACAGATTATCATAAACAAAAATCTTCCGTGAGCTAGTGTCATCACTGACTGAAGTAAACCCAAGTGAACAGAGACAATCAATAACTTTTCTTTTCATTTTAATTTCCTCATGAACACATTGTTTTCAATACCATGCAGTTGCATATTATACCTTAACTTATTCAGCAGATTTGTCCAAATGATGTTTTTGTTTCACCAGACCACCTTTAAGGATTCTGATTTGCGCATCAAGATTTCTTATCCTTGACTGAAAACGTGCTTTCTGTGAAGAAAATTTCTTGTCAGTAATTACATGGTCATGGTGTCTTTGCTGCAACATGTTCATTTTCTGTTTTTGTTTATCGATTTTTTGTTCAAGCTTCTCTATTTTTCGTTCTAATCTATGAGATACACTCATGTTTCTACCTCCAAATCATATTTAATCCATACCGCTAAAAAAAAGAGAAAAACCAGAATAAAACAGAACCGGCCAATCAACAGTAAATCCCACATATTATTGATGATTATCACCAAACAATTCATTTGTAGGGGCCGTTAGCCAATGACATGGCGGTTTAGGTTGGTAATACCACGGTGGGCTCCATCACCAACTAAATAAAAATATCCACACTAGTGGATTTAAAACTTTCGATTACAAAGCCTTCTTATCAGAAAGGATGAGAGTAAAAGTTAAAAAGGCCCTTATGTTACCGCCAACTATGCCAGCAGTAGTCGATGAGGATACTTGTATTTCATGTGGCGCCTGTGTTGACGTCTGTCCCGTTGATGCCATCAGCATGGAAGACAAAGCAGTCATTGATGCAGATACCTGCACCGAATGTGGTGTTTGTGTCGATGAATGCCCAGTCGATGCAATATCCCTATAAAAAAAACAGAATACAATAACACATTACTTTTCTTTTCTTTTTTTCTCTTTGCCAATAGTGGAAAAACCAGTATATTTCTGAAGGACCTCAGGAACTTTTACCGTTCCATCCTCCTGCTGATAATTCTCAATGATACAAGTAAGTCCCCGCTCAATGGCAATCAACGTGGAATTCAATGAATGAGCCATTTCTGTGGGCATACCATCCTTTTCCCTAAATCGAATCTTTAATCGCCGGGTTTGATAATCCGTACAATTACTAGTTGAGACAAGTTCCCGATACGTTTCTTGAGATGGATACCATCCTTCCAAATCAAATTTCTTAGCGGCAACAATACCCAGATCACCAGTGCAAATGTTTACCTTACGATAAGGAATCTTTAATGACTGCCAGAACATTTCAGCAGTTTCAAACAAATACTCATGTTCACCCCAACTTTTCTCTGGACTAGTAATAGAAATAAGTTCGATTTTTTCAAAATGATGGGTTCGAAAGATGCCCTTTGTATCTTTACCATGCGCACCAGCCTCTGTTCGAAAACAAGTTGAAAACCCCGCATAACGAAGTGGAAAATCATTCTCATATAAGATCTCATCAGCATGCATACCAACCAATGGAGCTTCACTCGTTCCTACCAAGAACAAATCCTCATCCTCTATCTTATAGACATCATCCCGATAGGTAGGAAGAAACCCACCACCTTCCATGATAAATCCTTTCACAAGCGTAGGTGGGATAATCAAACGATACCCGCGCTTACACAACAAATCAATCGCATGTTGAATGATGGCAAACTCAAGCATCACCAGCTCATGCTGTAAAAAATAAAACCGAGCTCCAGATGTCTTTGCAGCTCGTTGGATATCGGCCAACTGTAATTGATCCACTAGATCAACATGAGATGCAGCAGAAAAATCAAAAACCGGTTTTTCTCCCCAAGTCTCAAGGGTAACATTTCCCTCATCATCCTCCCCATAGGGAACCGATTCATGTAACAGATTTGGGAGTTGAAGCAGAAGACTGTCACGTTGTTTTCTCGCATTGATTCTTTCCTCTTCTATTGCCTTGATCTTATCCGGAATTTGTTTGGCTTCAGCAATCACCGATGGTATTTGGTCTGCTTTTCCCTGTTTTTTCAACTGCTGAATGGATTTTGTCAGTTCGTTTCTTTTTTGACGAAGCGCATCCTCCTCAGCTTTTAAATTCCGCCATTGTTCATCAGTTGTGATGATCTCATCAAGCATTTCTAAAAACTGTGGTTTCTTTCTTCGCGATAAATTCTTTTTCACAAGCTCAGGTTGTTCTCGAATAAGCTTTATATCTAACATAAAACAAAACCGGAAAAGCAGTTACTTCTTAAGAGTCTTTTTATTCAAGGATCGTTTTTAGCCTATTGATGGTGGACCAAGTAAAACCAAACGCAGGATGAAGCCAACAGCTGCCGCCGTGGTAACCATAAGAAAGGTTGATTTGATCAAATCCTTCAACCCCAGCTCACGAAACAATACTGCAAAAGTCGCCACACAAGGAAAATAAATAGTCAACATGGTCACCGCAATCACCAGTTGAAAAGCAGAAAGCTGCAGAGGAATCAATGTACCAACGGCCAGATCCTTTCGTAGAAAACCAACCACCAGAGAGGTGGTTGCTTCACCGGGCAGACCAAACAAGGTGTTCATGAAGGGCGAAAGAACATCTGAAATAGCCTGCATCACCCCGATGTGATAGAGCACATTAATCAACAGCACTCCAAAAAATAAAAATGGTATGGCCTCTTTGAGAAACCATCGGATTCGCATCCAGGTCTTTTTCAATAATGCGCGAATCGAAGGCCGCCGATAGGGAGGAACCTCTAAAAAAATCTCAGGGGAACTACCCTTCACATAATGATTCATAATCATGCCAAGCAGAATATAAAGAGCGGCTAGAACGAAAAACACCAGAGCGATATAGATAACACCATATCTTCCCAGAACGCCGAAGACCATGGCGGTCTGTGCCATACAAGGAATAGAAATAGCCAGAAGGGTTGCAGAGATGAATCGTTGTTTTCTAGTTTCCAAAGACCGAGTAGATAACGCTCCAGGAACATTACAACCAAATCCTAAGAATACTGAGATGATCCCATGACCATGCATCCCCAGTTTATGAAACACATTATCAACAAGTGTTGCTAATCGAGGCATGTATCCAGTATCCTCAAGTAAGGAGAGCATGAAATAAAAGGCAATGATATAGGGGAGAACCATAGCGATGGGAACGTATAAACCTGTAGTTAACATTCCCAGTGATTCCTCGAACACGATTTCTTGGCCGAATTCACCGATCAATATAGTATGCCAGATATTATTTCCAATCAATCCACTTAAGGAAACAACTAATGGTCGATAGATTTCTTCAAAAAACGGATTAAACAAATAATTGATCAAGGTTTCACCGATCTGACGGACTAACCAAAAAGCAGCAAGGATGATGACAATCGAAAAGGGAATGCCCGTGATAGGATTAATGGTCAGATCAGCAAGTCGGTCACGGAAGGTGTGATGACGATGGGTGAGCCGTTCAACCTTTTCAATGATAATTCCGATCTCAATCCATCGTGCCTCATAGCTGGTCGGTTTGAATTCTTCATTAATCGCTGCATGAGGAATAGAAGAAACCAATTCCTTAATTCCTTCACCAGTGAGGGCAACCGTTGGAACAACCGGAACACCGAGCAATTCCTCCAGTTTTTTCTCATCAATATTGATACCAACATGTTTTGTTTCATCCCAGAGGTTCAACACTACAAGCATTGGTACATGATGCTCAAGTAATTGCAACGTCAGATAGAGGTTCCGTTCGAGATTGGTGGCATCAATGACATTGATGACCACATCAGCCCCATCAAGCATTCTAGTGGCTACTTCTTCAGCTTTGTTTGATGGTTGTAGAGAATAGGTTCCTGGTGCATCAATGATTTCAACGGTTTCAACATCAAGTTTTAATCGTCCTTTAGAATAATCAACCGTTGTCCCAGGATAATTAGAGGCAATCACATTTGCTCCGGTCAAGCGGGAAAAAACAACACTTTTTCCCACATTGGGATTGCCCATGAGAACGATTCGTTTTATGACACCACTTCCACCAGTATTTTTTTGGCCATCCCTCTTCCAATCGTTAGTTCCCGACCGTTTACCTTAATGGTCACTGGTCCTCGGAAAGGTTGTTTGGAGGCCATGACGATTCGTTGACCGATACGGATACCCATGACCTGTAACTTCTGAATAAGACCGTGACCGCCTTCGATGCAGCAGATTTTTACCACGGATTTGGCGGGGACTGAAATCAAAGGGATGGGTTGATTCGTCATAATACACCTGAAAGTTATTGTCGTTGGTTTATCATGTATATAGAGGTCATATTTATATTTTTTTTGTAATCCTAAAAATATTCGGCATACCTAATTTATGATGTTTCTTCATCACTCAAACAAAATCATCGAACAAAAATGCAGCAAAAATCCATACATCTCTCAGATGAGTACTCCCAAAAAACATTAATAACATGGGTATCTATCCAACACATATGTGTCTTGCCGTCCCCGGTAAAATCATCACCATCGACCAAAAAAACCAGAAAGCAACCGTAGACTACGGAAATGGAACCACCAGAGCAGCCAACATCTCACTTGTCGATGTCAAAAAAGGCGATTATATTCTCGTCCATGCAGGATTTGCCATTCAAAAAATTGATCCAAAAGAAGCACAAGAAACCCTGAATCTCTTCAAACAGATGATTGCCGCGGGAGATGAGGTGTAAGTGTTTTCACTAAAGGATAAAAACCTCATAAAATCAACAGTATCAGCCATACAGAAAAAACAGGTAAAACTGCAATTCATGCACGTCTGCGGAACCCATCAAGACACCCTGATGAAACATGGATTAGACAGCATCCTGAAAGAAAATGGCATCACTATTTTGCAAGGACCTGGATGTCCCGTCTGTGTGACCAGTCCAAAAGAAATAGAAGAAATGATCACCCTAGCTCAACAAGGAAAAATCGTTACCAGTTTCGGCGATATGATGCAAGTACCCGGGGAAACACATTCCCTACAATACATGCGAACAGAAAACTGTGATGTCCGCACCGTCTACAGTATCGAAGATGCCGTTAGCATCGCCGAACATAACCCAGACAAAGAAGTAGTGTTCATGGCCGTTGGCTTTGAAACAACTGCACCCACCACTGCAGCAACAATTCTAAACGAACCACCAGAAAACTTCTCAATCCTTTGCGCCCATCGAACCATCCCACTAGCCCTGAAGGCAATTCTAGACATGGGTGAAATCAACATCGATGGATTCATCGACCCAGGTCATGTCTCAACCATCATCGGTACCAAACCATACGAATTCATCTCTCATGACTATCACATCCCACAGGTCATCGCCGGATTCGAACCCGTTGACCTAGTCATAGCCGTCTGGCTGTTAATACAACAAAAAGAAAAACATAACCCTCATGTTGAAAATGAATACCACCGAGCAGTAAACAAAGAGGGAAATAGAAAAGCACAGCAGATGATACAAACCGTGTTTCAACCAAGTGATAGCAAATGGAGAGGATTTCCAGTCATCAAAGATTCAGGGCTGAGTCTTCGATCCACATATGAAAACTATGATGCCCAGAAAAAATATGAAGATGACCTAAAGCACATTCAGCACAAAGACATCAAGGAACCTGCCGGCTGCCGCTGTGGCGATCTTCTCCGCGGATTGATCAGCCCACCACAATGCCCCCTATTTGCAACCAAGTGCACTCCAGAAACACCCGTTGGACCATGCATGGTCAGTGCGGAGGGCAGCTGCCATATCCATTTTAAATACGGCAATCGTTATAAAAAATAAGGGCAAGGTTGATATAATAGTGAAATATTATTAACAATTAAAGAAAAAAAAGAGAAGGAACAAGGAATGAAAACTCAGGGTAATAGAAAAAAAGAACTTGACCGGCAACGGACCGAGTGGAGAAAAACACACCGCTCTCTCAATGGAAAAGTTATTATCTACCCTGATAAACCACCAGAACACATCAACGCCCGAGGAAACAAGGTCTACAACTGGTTCTGGAAACGAATTCTTCTCCCCGGAGATGTACATGAAATCCCCGCACTCATCACCGCCATCAAACAACGCCTCAGCCATGAAAACGATGGACGGAAAATACAGAAATACCGAACCATGATCGGCATGGCCGATGATGCATATCAACTAAAAAAACTCGAGGAAATCAAGGATTCAGATGCAGAACTTCAACTAGGAGATAAAACCGTGTACAATGCCAACCAAGGAGTGATTTATCAGGATGGCAACATGTATACCACAGATTTTTCAGAAGATGAAGACAAAATATTCATCCGAGATGTAGAAGGAATCATCGTTGACATCCAATATGGAAACAACGGAAATGAAGAATCAAAAGAATCCACTCTTTCAACACAATCAACATCACATGAAAACTGGGATTACCCCAAGAAAACCTGAATTCGCCAACATATATTATAATGAGGCGTTTGCCCAAAACTTTTTTTAGTGACATTTTATAGTATAGTAATCACTATGAAGAAGGAATGAAAGTCGGATCTAAAACGAAATAATTCCTCGTTTTTTCAATAGAAAAACCAAAATGATCACAGCAACAATGCAGATAACTACAACTGAAATCCATACTATATTAATACCTTCTTCAGATGGAGAATACTCAGAAACATCCCCAGATCCAGGATGATACTCATAATCAAATTTCCCATCATCATCATGGTCAATTAAAAAAAATCCATCATCTGTTTTTTTCATCTCTATTATTGAAGTATTTGATTCATTGAAATAGGATTCGACAGTTCCATCTCCATCAGCATCAATGACGAATCCACCTGGAATATCCACTGAATTACCATCATAAATGGTTACAGTTGATGTATCCTGATCAGTAAGATTATACCTATCACGAACGGTTAGGATTATTGAAAACGATCCAGCAGTATCATATTGATGAGCAGCATTGTTCCCGGTTACACTATTATTATCTCCACAATCCCAATGATAATTAAGATTAATGGTATCAAGATCAGTGCTGTTTGATCCATTAAAAACGATGGTGTGATTCACAACACCAATATAGGGTCCATTTGCCTCAGCTATTGGATAGTCTGTTTTCGTGAAATAAAAATCATATTCCTGATTTGTTCCTTCAATCCATCCGATTGAATCGACTGATGCTTGTAGGGTAATATATCCTGTGCTAACGGGTGGCGAATCGTTTTGAACAGCAACTTGAAGCTGTGTTTGAAACGTTTTTTCTTCTACTGAAACCTGAGTAGGAAAGGTTCTAGAGGTAATCGTTGCTGTACACCAATCAGGGGTTTGTAACATTTCCATATTGATATTGGCTGGTCGTCCTTCATAGAGCTTCATGAGAATGTTTGCGAAAAACTCAATTTTTGACGTAGAAACAATGCTATAGGTAACATTAATATCAAAAATTCTTGATTCACCTTGAGGTACCATCGACTCATCAGTTCCATTTATTGGCATCTCGATCTGAAGAGAATTCTTCAAATCAACAATGCCAAGACCCAAAGGTCCAGCAGAGACGGTGGGAGTCGTTGCGATCAATAATGTAGAAGAAAGTAAGCTTACCAGCAGAACAATTGATATTGGTTTTAATTTCCATCTCATTTTATAACCATAACTTCCTCATTTGATAATATATCTTAGAGGTTTATAGTGCATAACTTACCATAATATTTAATTTTATCCATTAAATAAATATTGTTACTATAATAAAATATTATTTTTTATGATGTAATTTAAGAAAATAAAAAAGAAAAGCTCTTTGTTCTCCATATAATGTGGAAAAAGAAAAATGGATAAGACTCCGATGGTCTACCCACTATCTTTTTACCTCATTTTACTTTAAAGCGTAAAAGTCCACCAATGTGCCCTAATTTTGCTAATTCTTCATCATCACTGAATTCAACCCGGGCACCAGTTCGTTCAGCAAACTCAATGATTTCCTCAATAACATCAGCCTCTGTTGTTGGACCACCACAGACCGGACAGTCCTTAATGGGACCAGATTTCAAAATCTGACAATGCTCACAAAGACAACCTTTCACCTTGAAATCCTTTTGAACTAACAGGACATCAATTTGTCCGTTTTGAGCAGCTTTCAACGTATCATCAAAACCATAAACCGCAAGACCATCCTTAAGCACCTCCGCTCGTAACTGTTGAACCATGTCCCTTCCTTTCAGTTCCTCCTTTTCAGAAATGATTCCCAGCGATTGCTTAATTGATTCCGGCTCATCATCCATATCCACATCGATTACATCTACGATTTTTTCCTGAAGATGCACTGGAAGCGTCTCTTTGAACTGTGTTTTAGCAACACCAGGACCGGCCAGAACAATCTGATTTTCAGCTAAATCATCAAGTTTTTCACTCACTTCAGTGAAAAAATCATGAATGGCTCCTTTTCTAATTCGCTGGAACCGAGCTTGAGACCATCCACCCTTTTTATGTCTACCCATGATATCTGAAGAAACTCGTTTTTCCTGATCCGCCTGACCCAGTTCAACAGAGAAAATCTTTGCCTGATTTGAATTCATCAACACCAGAGTAAATGATTCCCATTCATCCAAAATCCTGGTCAACGGTCTAATATAAGGTGAAGAATCAACCACCAGCAAATTATTGATCTGAATTGGCAGGGGAACTGATACAAAGAAATCATGTGAGGATGAAGCAAAAATAGCAATGTTATTTTCTTGATGATTTTCTAAGAAATCTTTCAATTGATCAATCGTCTGCTGAAAATTATCCCGTTCATCTTTTTCAAGCAATGAGGCACAGGTTTGAATCCTTCGTTCCAAGAATTTATCATCTTCCCCTCTATTCAAATAGACTGAAACAAAAAAATCCCTACTGCTCTCATCATAGACTTGAGATAATTGCTTTACCACATTTTCTAAATCTTCATCCATTGCAAATCGATGTCATAAACAACACCCTAGTTAATAAAACTCTGGATAACAGGATATAAAATAAAATATTTTGATAGAAACAACTTCTTACTACTCTAATAACTATCTGGTTCAATAATATCAAAAAGAATCAACAGGATCATAAAAAATGCCATTATTCCTTTCAATAATTGAACAATTAAAAATCCTGGATACCAAGAAGATTGCTCCAGTTCATTTCCTACCATAAAATCAAAAGAAAAAACCTCATCAGATTCTGAACTAATGGCGGGAAATTGAAATAGTTGATTGCTTTTATTGATTGAATCAGCATAAACTACACTCTGCATGCCCAATAGAATAAGAAAAACGGAAATAGCAAATACACATATACGATACACCGTTTTCATCTTAAATCAACTAATAATTATAATCATCATTCTATATCTATTTTTCCAACTTCATGTTTCAAAAATAAAGAAAAATAACTATATTGAAAAAATTGGATAAAACAGTACATATACCAATCTAAAAAATTCGCCAACATATATTATAATGAGGTGTTTTAACAGCCATTTTTTTGGAAAACCTTATGTACAATAATACCGCATAAGCACAATAGATGAAGATCTATGCATGTCCACGATGTGGCAGCACCGATATCGGCATGGGATCGCTCAGTGCAGGGATCACCTATGGAGTCACCTCGTGGAAGGAAGAATGCCGAAACTGTGGATATCGTGGTCATCCTTTAATCTTTGATGATAAACAGAAGTATCAGGATTTTATTGAAAACATCAAAAACAAAAAAGAAGAATCAACTGAAGAAAAACAAACAGATCCATCAAACAATCTCTCTCAAAAAGACCGAGAAGTCATTGCATCATTGAAATCATTTGAGCAAGATGACAGCTGTGAAAAGCCTTGTTTTAATTTTTCTGAAAAAAATTGGTGGCCAGAAATCATCATCGCAATCGTTTTCTCCATTGCATTATCCATTTATTTATTCCCAAACATCCTTTTCCTACTTCCCGATCTAATGGCAATGGAAAACCTAGTATTTCTTATTCCTTATATCGTTTTTACAACTCTTCTTAATCTCATCATGATGCTTGCCATCATGCTTGCTATCGAATATATTGCGTTCAACATTAAACACACGCTTATCAAACGATAACAAAGAAATAAAAAGGTTCATTTTTTTTAATAGTATTTCAAACTGATATTTTCACAGTGAAGCTTTAAGTACACACAGAGAAAGAATCTTTCATTCAAGATAAATCAAAGGAGAATATGTGGATGAAAGAACAATGTGAACACTGTAAAAAACCCTTTTTTTCAAAGAAATATGTCTATAGTTACTGTTACCATGGCTATGTATGCCTTGATTGTTACCACAAGCAATTCCCCGCGCTTCCCTATTATCCCACACCAATTCAAATAACTGGGTATAATCAAGGAGTCAAACAACTCAGCAGCTCATAAAAACATAAAAAAAATAGCTGCCAATATCTCATATTTTTTTTAACTGATTCTTCTTCGTAACCGAAAGATTCCAAGAGTCACACAAAAGGAAATACCATAGGCAACAATTGATCCAATCACAATGCCATACACTGGATACAAGAAATGAATAACCGTGGCATACGTTGCAACACTAGATAGACCCAGCAGCATGGATTTAGCCATGCCTGCAGCAAAATCAGGACCATGTTCACGAACTGAAATCAACATCGTTGATGATAAAATAGCTGGAAACACTGAAAAAATACCACTGATCACACTGCCATAATTAGATAGAAACACGGCAAAGGCAATCACAACTCCTGCTAAAACGCCACGAAACATGATTTTTTGAGCGGTGTAATGAATCATTCGTTTCCCAGCTGACCTGACCATTTTTTTGTGTTCAAGAATAAAAAAACCCAGAGCTACTGCTCCCAGATAACAAGCAAAAGAGATCACAATGTTGTCAAAGTTGATAATTACCAGTATAAAAGAAAGGATACTCCACACAGCAAAGGTTCCCACAAAGGCAAGCAGTGTTGATCGATGCACCAATATGGCAAACACAAAGAGAAACACCACATTGATCCCCAGTTCAGCAGGAACAACAGCTGCTGCCTCTGATGCAAAATCTGCCCCTTCATTTAATGCAATGAACAAAAAGGCAATCACAATCGTGGAGGGAAGCGTACCCAGAATACCACCAGCCTTAGTTCCGAATTTCTCAGCGATCACCGTGATCACGATGACCACAACTGCGGATAAAATAAAGGGGATGATAATCTGCAGCAGCGGTGAAAACATGGATTATGCCCATACGCTTTTCTCTTAAAACGCTTTGGATAAAAAAATCCTTTCAAAATATGATAGTAACTATTGATTAGAAGAAGTTATAACAACTGATCAAATACTCATATATTCAATGGCACAGATTCTTCTACTTCGAACGTTTAAGGGAATCAATCTTTTTTTAGAAGAATCAACAAAAAAACCCGTTCAACAACCATTCTCCCCACCACTTTATCTCCTCTACCTAGCAAGCAGCCTAGAACAAAACAATCATACATGTTCCTTTCTAGATGTTACCTTTGAGCCCAATCCAACAGAATGCATCACAGAACATCTCCCTGGATCTGATATGATCATTATCCATGTGCTCCCCGGTTCTCAAAACGCCTCAAAAGCCCTTGCTTCCTATATCAGATCAAAGGATGCAGTGATTCCCATCATTATTCATGGGCTCTATTGTACTATCAACCCCATACAAGCGCTTAATGATATTCCAGATGCAAATATCTGCATCAAAGGAGAAGGAGAACACATCATCGCTAATCTCATCGATGCTGTACAGTGCAAAAAAGATCTTTCAAGCATCCCCGGCATCTATTATCGAAATCAGCAACAGATAAAAAAAGGATATCCCTCTGTTTTCATCAAGGATTTAGATACATTACCTTTTCCATCACGAGATCTTTGCCGAAACTATGAATATGGAAAGATGAATAATACTCATCTCTGTAAACCACCCTTTACCTCACTGATCACCAGTCGAGGATGCACCTTTCACTGCCGGTTCTGTACCACCAGGTACATCAACGGACCCTATCGACAACGATCCGCTGAAAACGTGCTGGAAGAATTAACCATCATTCGAAAACATTATCAATCCCTGATGATCGAAGATGATAATTTCCTAGCTGATAATAAACGAGCTCATCAGATCTTTGATGGACTCATCGATCAAGACAATAATCTTGAACTCTTTATCGCGGGTGCCCGAGTAGACAACCCTGACCGAGCACTTTATGAAAAAATGGCGCAGGCAGGAGTGAAATTCATCTCCTATGGCATTGAAAGCGGGAATCAAAACGTCCTTGATTATTACCATAAAAACATCACACTTGCTCAGATTAGAAAAACCATTGACCTTGCTATTGAAATGAACATTATCGCCTGGGGAAACTTCATTTTCGGTGCACCCATTGAAACAAAAAAGCAACTTCAGGATACGCTTCAGTTCTCACTTTCCCTGCCTCTTGACATGGCCTTTTACAGACATCTTTCCTATCAACGAGGATCCAAATTATGGAAAAAGGCCGTTTCCGATCAGATCATTAGTGAAAAAACAGATTTCTGCTATGTAGGATCAGGAAAAACAGCAACTCATTTTACAGAAAAAGAACTCGCTGAATTTTGTCAACATGCATTTAAAAAATTCTATTACAGACCAACATATGTCCTAAGAGAGGTTATTCGATGCTTGAAACGAAGGGATTTTACGATCCTTCGCTCGCTTTATGCTGCCATTTAGAACAAATGTAATAATTCATTACGATGGAAAAACTTTTTAATCAATTATCTGATTTATATTAGAGAGGGGCCTATAAATGAAAAGCTATGAAAAGGTAATAATTTTAATTATTGCAATATTGATTTCAACACCAGCGATTACAGCTCAAATATGGCAACCTGAACCTCCAATAACTAGTATTTTTTTTGACAAGGAAACAGGCGTTATTACACTTGTCGCTGTGGACTACCCTCCCGACAAGGCATCTGGAGTTAATGCAACATATTATATTATAGATGATGGAGAACAACAAATATATGAAGACCCATTTAAATTACCAGAGGGAACCCATACCATAAATTATTGGTCCGTGGATAACAATGGTAACGTTGAAATAAGAAGAACGTCAATATTTACCTGTGACACTATTCCACCAACAATCGAAATCACATCACCCAAAAAAGGAGAACTTTATGTATATGGTAATTTAGTTGGAAAAAGAATATTTTCAGATGAAATTACCTGTATAGGTAAAGTGCCAGTTGAAGTCATTACCGATGATGGAGTTGGTTTTGGTGTAGATAAAGTTTTTTTCACCTATGATGATGACAATAGTTACGATGACAACAGCAGTGATGGATGGACTGATACCTACAACAAAATGCATTTCGGCACGCTCACTATTTCAGTTACTGCGGTAGATGGAAAACAACTCGTATCAGAACCTGATGAAATCGAAGTAATAGTCTATTGCCTTGGATTTCTCTAATAACCAATAGATAATTATTTGTATCAACATCTCTTTATATTATAGCATTAGAGGGAGTCATATGAAAAAAAGAATACCAATAATGGGAATTATTCTACTGCTTTTACTGACAAGTCTATCATTTCCAACATCTTCTACAGTTGAAAATCAGTCAAACACGATCTATGTGGATGATAATGGAACTGCGGATTACACCACTATTCAGGATGCCATCGATAACGCAAGCGAGGGAGACACTATTTTTGTGTATAATGGCATATATTATGGGAGAATCAAAATCAACAAAACAATTGTCCTCCAAGGGGAAGACAAAAACTTAACGTTATTAGATGGAAGGAAAAGTAATGTAATTGATTTAAAAAGTGATAATATTCAAATTAGTGGGTTTACAATAAGAAATGCTTCCACAGGTATTCATACAAAACACTCTTCTTATAGTATAATCTCAGATAATATTATAATAGACTGCAATTTAGGAATTGGTCGTGCTTATGATGGTCCATCATCCACCCACAATATTATAACTTGTAATTATTTTAAAGATTGTTTCGCTGCAATAGGTTCTGATGATCTTTGGTATTACAATATTAATAATAATAGATTCTTCAGTAATAACCATGGAATTCACTTCAAAGCAAATTATTATTATGGTTCGTATCATAATAAAATATGTAATAATATCTTTGAAAAAAATAATAAAGGCATCTATTTTGATTATTGGTACATGTTTCTAACTTCAGATTACAACAATATATCATACAACACGTTTACAAAGAATGAAATTGGTATATTAATTAAGAATGATCATAGGTATAATACAATCAGTAGAAATAATTTCATAAAAAATATTATTGGTGTTACCTTTTTCTATGGAATTGGAGAAACAACCCTTATCTCTCAAAATTATTGGGATAGACAAATATTTACCCCAAAGTTTATAATCTGTTTTTCCGGAATATTTTTTTTTCGGTTTACATTCGATGAGGAACCTGTACGGGACCCATATAATATTCAATATAGAGGACCATAAATGAAAAACAGATCCATTATCAGTATATCCTTACTAGCTATCTTTTTACTGGTAATGGTTCCCAGTATTAACGCTGTTGAATACAATCAAGTAAAGGAAACACAGACACAACTAATTGAAAGTCATATACCTGAAATCAGTAAAAGAATTCCTATTAATGATATCGGAGAATTAAAGGGAATACTTAAAAGATTGTTCTCAATTGATACTTTTCAAAAAATAAAAGGTCTATTTGATGACCCTGGCGACGGTGAAGATAATAATGGTCCTGATGATTGGACAGATTATCTATATATATTTGGAGCCATTTTATGTTTTTGGGGGTATATGTTAAGATCATGGGTTGCTTTTATAATTGTAATTGCACCATATCCTATTATGTATCATGTTTTACTTTATATTCTGTATGATTTTATTACAAGTTACTCTATTTTTAATTTTGCATTTGAGGAATTTCATGATATAAAAGACTGGGACGGAGATGGAAGATAGAATTAATTGCGAAAAATACTAAAAACATATATTATTTTGGTAATCTTCATTCAATATTTCATGAAACAAAGGTCACTTTATTTGTCGACAATCGAATTATTGGGTAGGACCCAATTATTTCAAAATAAAACGATAATAATCGGGACAAAACTACAAATAGCGTTTCTTTTTACCAACAACAGCTTCTCATGCTCGTTACGATAAACATTAAAGCTTCTCTGGATCGGAAATCATGAATGAAAAACAGCAGATACTCACTACGGTCAGCCTCTTTCATGCCTTCAATGATGGATCCCTTGCAGTGATTACTATCCTTCTACCAATTTTCAGGACACTCTTTGATCTCAGCTATACCCAGATCGGTATCATCACCGGAGGAGGCCTTACCATCACGCTTCTAACAGAGATGACAATAGGACGAGCGTTTGATAAACGAAACAGCAGAACGTTATTACTATCAGGGATTGGTCTTCTCAGCATCTCATTGTTCCTTCTAACCTTTTCACCGAACTATTTGATGCTCCTATCGATCATCTTTCTGATCAAATTCGCTTCAGGATTCTTTCATCCCGCCGGAATCGGTCAAATCTCAAGAGTCTTTAAAAAACAAGGCATCGACCGGGCCATGGGCATACAAAGTGCATCTGGAAATTTCGGGTCCTTCATCGCGATTCTTACCACCCTAGCAATCGCTACGCTCTATGAATGGATCATGCCACTATACATCTGGAGCATTGCCGGTGTGATCTGTGTAATCACCGGTTTTACCCTGACCAAAAATGTTCGAAAAACCTACTTAATCCGCAATAAAAACAGTCAAAAAAAACAAACCCCAAAAGAAGCACTCCATGAATGGTTCCATATCATCCACAGACTCCGCCTGCTCATCCCTCTCTTTGCAGTCAGCATCACCAGCTACAGTATCATTCTATCCTATTTACCACTATATCTTGATGAAAAAACGACTCTTCCACTATCAACCATCGGATTCATCATGGCCCTATGGATCGGAGTAGGGGTGATTACTAGTCTTTCCTATGACAAAATACAAACCCATCTGACCAGAAAACGCTTGCTACTGCTTTCATATGCTCTTATAGGTGCAACCGGAATCATCCTTTCTATTTCAACACTGCTATCATTCATCCTCATCCTTGTTGTTATCATTGGCATATCAACCTTTGTTACTTTTCCCGCATTATTTAGCTATATCAGTGAATCAACACATGAAACAAATGAAGGAAAAACATTCGGTTACATCTTCACCCTACAACTCGCCGTCAGCACCATTTTTTTGTTCATCAGTGGAGCCCTCTCCGATCTCTTCGGAATATGGATTCCCTTTAGTATTCTTGGGTTAATGAGTCTTATCGCAACACTTTTGCTGATCAGCCAATATAGAAAAGAAAACGCATTTATCTATCAAAAAAAGAAGTGAAGAAAAAAAACTAATATATCCAGTATTTCTTGATATTACGATTCTCTTCGTTTTTTCTGTTCCTGACTTAGCTTGCGTTCAGCTAGCGAATTTGTAATATGAAAATAAGCAAAAACAGCAAGCAATTCAACACCAAACACCAGTAAAAACATCCCAAACGTTGAAAGAATTTTCATCCATCCCTTAGCTACAAAGATATTCACCTGAAACACAAAAGTAATCGAAACCAAAAACGGAATGAACATACCCACGATCACAATGGCAAGGATTTGAAACAGATCACGATTCTTACCCATGAAAATGGTGAATTTTTACTATTGTTTAAACTTATTGATTTTCACCATCAACAAACACGTTACCATTCATCGATCAATTGCTTCAAAGTCTTAATCGACTGAGCGGGTTGATCTGCTTTTACAATGTATGAACCCGAGACAAATAAATTTGCTCCAGCCTCAGCAACAAGACCAATAGTATCAGGAGTGATTCCCCCATCGACTTCAATATCTAAATCTGGTTTCATTTCACGTAGCTGAGTGATTTTGTCGGCCATTTCCGGTAAAAACTTACTCCCATAAAACCCAGGTTTAACCGTCATGATCAACACTTGATCGATCTCATCCAAACATTCAGAAAGCACACTAACAGGTGTTTGGGGATTCAGCACAAAACCAATCTTTTTTTCTGCTTCTTTCACCCGAGAAATGATCTTATCAACATCATAGGTTGATTCAACATGAACAAGCACCGTATCCACCTGTGAAAGGTGTTCTTCAATCCATTTCATAGGATGCTGCACCATTAAATGAGCCTCATAGGAACACTGTTTATCAGGAAGTGTGAACTCAAAAAACAAAGAAGTATTGGGAACAAAGACATTATCCATGATATCCAGCTGAACCCAATCAACGACATCAATAACTTTTTCAATATTGTGTGAGAACTCTTCTTGAGATTTAGCAATCATAGCTGGAATTATATGTTTTTTCAACTTCAAATCAACCATCCCCTTGGACCAAGTTGTCATCAACAGGGAAACCTGAAAAAGAAACATAAATCTTTCCCTTCAAATTCAAAAATAACAAAGAAAAATATATCTTACTTTATTTCCTGGCCACAATTATAACATAACTTGGTGTGCACACACCAAAAATGACCACATTCTGGACAGGTATAGTGTTTATTCTGCTGAGCTAAAAATGCTTCCATTCCCTCATTTTTAATCATGCGCAGATTCTCAATGGAACTCATATCAAAACGCTCTTGATACTTTGTATCAAGTCGTTGAATATGCTTGCAGGGAAACTCTTCACATTCAAAACAAAACTCTATTAGGTCTTTTGAGAGTTTCTCACAGAATTTTTTCACATGTGCACAGCTTTTCCTGCTTGGTCTACATCCAGGACAAATCATTTTCCGTTTTTTCCCGGTCATGGTGTATCCAAAAAACCCAACGCAGATGCGACAGTTCATCCCGCAGGGAGCAATGAGGTCCTCTTTCATATCAAGATGGAATGTATTCATGAGTTTATATGTTCTTACTGAAAGGCACTATTTAACCAAAACCATTAATGCATTTCATTTATATTCAGGATTATGCAAAAAATCTTTAAAATCTGGATGATGGGTATTTTCATCCTGGCATTGATCGCATCATTTCTCGTTGATATTTCCTCAGCGTTCTTTGGATTCTTACTATTACCCATTCTCTGCGTCACTTCAATTTTCATCGTGCTAGGTTATTTCACCAAACGATAAGAAATACTTTTTTCTGATCAAAATAAAAAAAATAAAAAAACCTGAACGTGTTTCAGGATGCAATCTCAACGACCTTAATGGTAAACACCAAGGTCTTCCCGGCAAGCGGGGAATTCAGATCAACGGTGACCTGACCATTTGAAACCTTTGCGATACGAACAGGTATCTTTCGACCATCCTGAAGCGCCATCATAAATACCATACCGGGCTGAACATCTTGATCCTCCGGAAAGATATCCCGAGGCAACTCCCGGACCAGTTCTGGGTTATGCTGTCCATATGCTTCTTCAGGAGGAATAGTTACTTCTTTTTCCTCACCTTCCTGCATACCCACCACTGCATCATCAAAACCTTTGATTAATTTCTGATCACCAACTGTAAACACCAATGGTTCCTCATGATTTTCAGAGGTATCAAACACCGTTCCATCCTCTAAACGACCAGTGTATTCAACTTTAATAGTGTCTCCTTTTTTAACCTCAGTCATCGTACTCACTCACTGGAGATTTTTTTGACGTTTTTTGCATTTTTACCGCGATCGGTTTCCTCGATTTCAAACTCCACCTCATCACCATCATGCAAATAGCCATCTTCAATAGCTGAATTATGCACAAACACATCATCTCCGTCATCAACTTCTATAAATCCATATCCTTTACGAGGATTGAACCATTTTACCTTTCCTTTCATAGTCTTAACATCCTTGCAGAAACAAACCTGACAGGCTGTTTCAAAAAAAGAACAAAAACAACAATTCCATACCATTCAAATCCGTTTTGAACAAGATGAAATCCTCATCATCATCCTTCTTTTCTTTTCCAGTAACAATTACCTCTTCCCATAAAAGGCTTTTGGAAAAATGATTTTTCTTTCAAAAAAAATCCTAAACAGAACCTTATAAGGGCCAACTCATTAGTTCACTACAACAACCACATAATCCTTCAAATAAGGAATGGTAAAAACGATTTCACCATCCTGTAGCTTAAAGGGAATTGTTTTTGATGATCCATCGAGAGAATAAAGAGTAAGGGAATCAAAAGAGAAACCAGGTTGTTTGATTCTTACTTCAATATTTGATTGTGGCCAGAGAAAATCAAAAAAGCCAATGTGATCGTAATTAACTACATGCATCATTAGCTTCTCTTCAGATTCATCAAGGTAGGGAGTGATCACCACTCGTCGGGGATTGCTGGCAACTGAAAGAATCGAATCAGCATACCGGGAAACGATAGTGGAAAAGCCCTCCAAATCATTGAGATTGTAGTTTTGATAATAGGTTTTTGCAATATCCTCAGCAAAAAAATAAAACAAACCCTGCCCATAGCTCATCTCACCATTTATGCCTGGAAAACCAATGGATTCAGCATCAAACACCAACGCAATTCCGCCCTGTTCAACATAGGTTCTTACCACGGTTTTCTGCTCTTCTGTGACTTGAAGAAGAGATGGGATGATCAGAACGGGGAAATCAATGATATCCTCAAGAGTTAATGATGCATTCAGAAACAATCCATCACCATCAAATACGACTTCAAAGGGAATATGGGATTCGGCAAGAGCCTGTGCACAACCAAAATAGGTCTCAAAATGACTTCTCATCCCCTCACTATATAGAAACAAAATACCAACATTTGCATAGGGTTTAGCATCAACATCATAGAACTGTTTTTGGTTCATCACAAACCCATGGATACGCTCAACCTGTCTCCAATTCCGCTCACGAGAAAAAATACGGAAATAATAATTTACAAAAGATCCTTTATTTGCCGCTGCCTCAGCACAAAGCACACCCAACGAATTAGAAAACCCAAACAAGGGAAACAGCTTTTCATTAATTGACTGAAGGGTCTTGGTATCAACCAAGATTACCGCTGGTGCATCTGTTGCCGCATAAGCAAGCCGTTCCCAGGCCAGCCATTTCGTTTGATAAAACCCAGGAATGGTCTGATCCATTACCGCCGTGTAGGTGTTTTCAAAAGTAAACAGATCAAGGACATCAGCAAAAATAAGACCTTTCGCCCAGAAATCAAATGGTTGGTTGCTCCCCAATGCATACGAATTTGCACTGATCACAATTTCTTTGTCCTGCTGAGAAGCATACTCCCTTAAGGAAAGAATCAACTGTTTCTTTGCATGAAAATTACTGATATCAAGAAACGTTTGATAAGCTTCAATTAATGAATCAACGGTAATCCGCTCATTATAGGTAAGATGCATGGTTTGCGCAATACGATTCTTCAAATCAACCGTAGCAATATCATCAATGGAAAATAACTCATCTAACTGCTCATCGCTAAATGTTTCAGAAAGATAGCTTCTAAATCCATCAATGGTATCATCACTGAATCCGGGTGCAGGATGCCCAGTATACTGGGAAGACCACTGAAAGGTAGGAATAAGACTATTTCCCTGGATCTCATCAAGCACGATTATATCGGCTCCGGCATCAATCGCCTTTTTCCCATGATCGATACACCACTGCAGAAAACCAGGGTGACAGATATTCATCCAATAGGAATCCGCCTCGATATCCCAGGGGCAGAGCTCCCCATTAATACTTCTACTCGCAAACGTGTCAAAATCATCCTGTTGAAGGGATCGATGCCCCTGAATAGTCAGAATGGTTGCTGGCACTATCATTCCCAGATCATGCTGACGATCGACAAATGCTTCATCAGAATCATACGTAATCCCTGAAAACGCTGAATCTAACAATCGACCAAAAGCAAATGGTGATGATATATTATCTCCAATAAACCCGTTCCACAGACCATTCACCGTGATATGATATTTTTCAATATCCTCAGAGATGAAGGCACCCATGTTGTAGATTTGTGGATCTAAGAACCAATCAGAATCAATCATTTCTGCTTGATTTCCTTGAAATTCATTATCTGAAATCTGGTTTGTCAAAACCGGTTGAGCAATTGACAACAATAAAAAAACACAAAGAATAAAACAGAAGAGACATGGTCCTTTCGCCATACAATATTTAAATATTCATTATTCATAATAATACTTTTGCTCATATTTCTCATAGAAACACCATTACAACCCTATTTTTGAAAACTATGTTAGCCAAATAACATTTAAGTATCCCTGTTTTTTACCCTGATATAAACAGGTGAAAGGCAAATGACGGTGAAAATACTAGTGACCGGTGGCACATTTGACAAAGAATACATGGAACTGACCGGAGAACTCGTCTTTAAAAACACCCATGTTCATGAAATGTTAAAACTTGCCCGCTGTAAAACCGAAATAAAAATACGGACATTAATGATGATCGATAGTCTAGAAATGACAGATTACCACCGTGGCATCATCCTTGAAAAATGTAAAAATTCTCATGAGAAAGATATCGTTATTACCCACGGAACAGACACCATGACAAAAACCGCTCAATTCCTCGGAAACAACATCACAGGTAAAACCATCGTACTC
>CAZQMI010000020.1:0-27858 GCA_964594475.1 uncultured Thermoplasmatales archaeon | reverse complement strand
TTCAGTGATTGCTGGTTCTATGTCAACGATGCGATACAGGGCGGTCCTGAACAACATGGACCTTGTGCATATTGCGAATGGAATAAAAAACATGGGTTCTATAAGCTTCAAGTAGATAATTACATCGAAGAAAAGAATATACATAACGAGCTGAAGGAATAGTGCAAAATCATGAAAATAATTAAGATCGCCGATGTAAAACCATCTGAGAATCCTCATCACATTGACGCAAGAAAAATATATGATTCACAACATGTACAGGCTGTTCATATCACACTGAAACCTGGCGAATCACTGAGAAGACATATTACACCGGTTGATGTGTTTTTTTATGTACTAACAGGAACTGGCATCGTTGAAATAGGAGAAGAACAAAAAGAAGTGAAGAAAGATTCCTTAATCGAAAGCCCAGCAAATGTTGTTCACTGTTGGTATAATAAAAGTAATGACCCTCTAAAAGTGCTAGTGGTAAAAACACCTCGTCCAACCAAAAAAACGACAATACTATAATCTAGTTCAAATAGTATAAATCAACACAATCCATATTTAAGCCAAATTGAGAGTGAATCCTAATCACTAATTTCCCTAATCCTCCTCATTTCTTATCATCATTTTATGTGTATGAACCAAAAAATAGTCACTAGTTTTAAATAAACAAACAAAATTCTATGATATGGAGAGTGGAATAAAAAAATAATAAGTTATTACGATTATTAATACGCTCCTGCACTCTTTTTGTTCAAAGCAAAATTTTTCCACTCTCTGCCTCCTTTGCAACACGAAAAACAGATCATTTTACATTTATGCTATTTTTTATTAAAAAATCTTCAATCAAATGCTGCGGCACACAATTTTTTTGATTGATTAGTGAATCTAAATTCTTTCATTTTTTTCATCTATTAGAATAAATATTTTTCTCTTTTTTTATTTATCAAACGCACCATCATTATGGGGAACCGAATATGATCTTGGAACAGAAATCTTGATTTTTGACCAGTCACTTTCTGCACCATGTTCATCTCTTGCTTTTGCCCGAATGATGATTTTTTCTTCTGTGAACCAATAGTTATCAATAGTGACGGATTCATTAGAAGCAAAAGGACCGATCCATCGATCAGAAACTTCTAATGCAGAAGGTATTTCTGAACCATCGGAAAAGAACACATTGCTATGAAATAGATCCGGGTGTTCATCAATGATACTTCGTAATGCAACTGCTCGTGCGCTCCCTGGTCTGATTAAACAATCAAATGGAAAAATCAACCCCCAGAATGGATGGTAACTCCACATGGAAAAACCATGAATCTCCGGATAATCATTAATGATTCTTTCAAAAGTGGTGGTGAGTTTCTCAGCAGCAAAAATCGAATTTTTTTTCATTCCATCGGCAAATCCAAATTCCAAAAAGAATACGGGTTTATCTGATGCTACTGTTCGAATGTTACTCATGGTATAATCTAATGCATCAAGAATATTTTCAATTGGATTAGGAATACGGACACCAGCGATTCGCCAATCAACACCATAAAAATTAATGCTCACCCAATCAACATAGTCATCACCTGGATAGAAATTAGAAAAATCATAACTGCTCTGGTATAGATTTCTCACGTATTCTTCATCATGACCTGTGCGATTAACATATTCCCTGATTTCTTTTTCAATCATCTCTGGACTGAAACAGACCCAACCCATGGTATCAAACATGAGAAAATCAAGACCACAATCTTCAACAAAGAAATGATGATAATATCGTTGCGCGGCCACCAATCGTTCAATGCCATCACTAACTAACGGATCACCAAGATCATGGTAAAGGTCTGAATAAGGAAAACCAGAGGGATCAAATTCATCAAATGCCCGTTGATGCCTCGTTGCCCACTCAGTTGTTTTATCACCATCTGGACCGAACCCACCCATATAATCTATCCCGATGCCTAATGGTTCACGGGCGGTATGAAAAAACATTGGCTTGCCAAATGAGGCAAACTGATCAGCTAAGCGTTGGAGCTTCTCATCATAAACGCCATTACAGAGTTTATCAATGGTAAAAGAACCTTCTGCATTTCCTTCCTTAGGATCCGGATCAGCTTCAATGGCATGGACAAGAACAATCTTTGCTTCCTTCCAACTTCGCTCTGCGTTTACGACATTAAAAACTGGATATCCTTGCTTATCATATTCCATAACACCATACGGTGAAAACCAGGCCACTTTTTTTCCGATTGCAGCTTCAAAGGTCTCAATATCACCAGGCATCCATTCATACTGACCAATATACATACCTCCAGATGGTGGAGGAGCAATCGTTCGATTGCTATAATCCTTGAAATCTGCATATGATCCATCCCCCCAATCAATCAAATAATGGATTTGATCCCCATCTGGATCAGTTGAAGAAAAGGTGAATGAATGTTCTTTATTTGCTTTTATTTTTTTGTTACCTTCAATGAGTGGAGGATTTGGAGCTTTATTGATAATTGCTGGGTTTACATTTTTAAATATATAAGTTAAAATTGATTTATTTAAAAATCCTGATCGTTCAATTTCATCATTAAGTTTTTGCACTATTGATGAAAATCTTTGACGAATGGTTTTTTCATGGTTAAATGAAAGCGAATCAGATGAAAAATGCGGCCGATTTAAAATCATTATCGATTGAGTCATTGGAAAATAAAACAAGATAATGATAACCAGTATAGTCAAAACAAGAATCCTTTTCATTTCTTCACTCAATTAATGATTAATACGGTCTTGCTATTAAATTTATTTGGTGAGATAGAATAAAATTCTCATTTTTCTCCTAGAAATAGAGGATTTATATGAATAAAATATAAATAGTAAATAGCATATAAAAAAGCAATGAGAAAAAAATCTCTTATGTTTTTTAGTTTTTCAATTATCATTTTACTGCTTATCGGATCAACCACAAACGTTGCTTATTTACATTCTATTGAGATTGATAACCAAGCGATAACACCTCCCAGATATCAGAACAAAATCGATCTTCTCATGAACCTTCTCATGCGTATTAGTCGAGTTCCATCAGTTTCAGCCTGTGTAATCAAAGATGAAGAAATCATCTGGTCAAATGCTTATGGCTACTACAATATCAAAGAAGAAAAACGGGCAACAGAAACAACACTTTACAATATCGCATCAATCTCAAAACCCATCACTGCAACCGCGCTATTGCAACTCTATGAGCAAGGACTCTTTGAACTTGATGAAGATATCAACACCTTTCTTCCTTTCACCATTTCCCATCCAGATTACCCAAACACACCGATTACCTTTCGTATGCTGCTTGCACATCAATCAGGCCTATCTGAAGACCCTTTAGCATTTTATACCTATTTTCCAAAAGAAGAATGCCCCATCCCGCTTTATCCCTGGATCGAAACATATCTTACTCCAGATGGAGCAAATTACACTCATCGCATCTGGTCCTCAGATGCACCTGGGGAAAGTTTTCATTATGCCAATGTCGGATATGCACTCATCGGGTATCTAGTGGAACAAATCAGCGAACAACCCTTTCATCAATATTGCCAGGAGCATATCTTTAATCCACTCAATATGGATAACACCAGTTATCTACTTAAAGACCTTGATTTGAGCTGTGTGGCTATGCCCTACCAACACATACTCAATATCAATATCCCTCGTGATCACTACTGCTATTTAGGGTATCCCTGTGGCAGTGTTCATACCTCAGTAAAGGAACTAGCTCATTTCATCATCGCACATATGAACCAAGGAAGATATCGTGACTATCAATTGCTCAATGCATCCACCATAACACTATCGCATACCATGCAATACCAAGAAGGGCAATACGGATTTGGTTGGTTTATAAAAAATAATTCCAAAATCGGATATCAATATGGTCATACCGGAGGAGACAAGGGTATAACCACCAATGTTGTGATTCAAGAAAAAGATGATACCGCCGTGATCTATTTTACCAATGGCAGACCTCGAGGCCCAATACAAACCAATGCTTGGATTTTGTTTCAAACCGTGTTATTCTCAATCATCTAATCATCGTCATTCTAATAAAAAATTATACTTTTTTTCAATTAACTTTGGTGAAAATGTTTGAACGCATATACTTTTAATGCGGTGAAATAAGGAAATTTATCTATGAAACTTATTAATTTCACTTAGATAAATGAAAAAACTCCTTAACTTATAATCATATTAAATTTCATCAGAATATAAAACGAAATGATGATTATGAAAATACAAAATCAAATATTAAAAAAGAAGAAAAAATAAGGAAGAATGTTAGAACCTTTAAATTCACTGGTATATATCCATTAATTGCTGAATCAATAAGAAAAGATATGGATAATCCTGTAAGAAGATAAAGAATGGATTCTGATTGATTCTGTTTTTTGGCATTGTTATAGGAAAAGGATCTGACCAATCACTTACAACGCCATAACTATCCTTCGCTTTCACTCGGATGGTATATTCTCCGTCCTTTGCCCATTGATGTTTTTTTGATACTTCCTCACCAGAGTCAAATGGGCCGAACCAGTTCCAACTTCTCCCATCACCCCAGTCAATGAAATATGACACTGCATTACCTTCAGGATCTACCGATGAAAATGTATACGTGTGCCATTTTTGTGCTTGACCATTGTGTATCCCATCAATACTTGGTTTAACAGGTGCATAATCCCTCCAATAGGTTTGAAAGAACATATCTCTTATATCACTTTCCTGCCAACTTTGATCGTCATCAGAAGAATATGAGGTTCCCTTGGAATATGAATCCTCTGCAGAATAAAACCACGCATATCCATTATTTGAAGAACTTGTTGATTCTGTTCGACAGATCATATAATACATATCACCTGTATTTACCTCTATATCTTCGAAATCAAAATCAATGAACCCCGCATCTGCAATGGCATCTGCAGCTACGAGATCTTCACCATGTAATGATTCTCTGACGGAAAGGGTCAATACAACCTCTGAAGGAGTGCTTCCCAATCGAGTTATATAGACTGATATTTTTGATAAACTCGTTTGTGAAGGAATGAAACTTTGAGCGACGTAAACTCCCTTCGTCATGAGAATTTCTCCAGAATTACTACATCCACCACATCCTCCACCGCCACCATTACTCTGATCAACCAGCTCGGTACTGTTGGTTGATTCAGAAGGGCTTTGAATGAAATGTGCATTTTTTTTGATCGGATCAACGTTAACAAGATAATCATTTGATATAATTGTATTCTGTGGTAGGTCACTTATGCCCTGACCAAAAATGGTCATAAAAAAGAGAGCAGTAACTGCTAAAATGAGCCCCTTCATAAACATTTGTCGATACATTACAATTCCCTTCGAAACTAGTATATATTAACAATCGTTAAATCTTATATAAATATTTCGTCATTTAAATGAATATTATTAATTGAAAAAAGGAAAAAATAGAGATTACAATTTAACACAATACATCAGCCATAGGAAAGAAACATTAATTATAAGTATATTTCATGTTGGGAAAACATGATGGATCCAGTCTGCCCTCTTGATTATCGATATGGAAGAAATGAAATCAAACAAATATTTGGTGAACAACAACGCCTGCAATACCTGCTTACCGTTGAAGCAGCGCTTGCCAGAGCACATGCGAAACTAGGAAACATACCTAAAGAAGCAGCTGATGAAATCAGTAAAAAAGCAACTACTGATATCGTCAAGGTTTCAAGGGTCACTGAAATCGAAAAAGAAACCAAACATGACATCATGGCGGTCACCAAAGCTCTTGCAGAAGTCTGCAATGATGATGCAGGAAAATATATTCATCTTGGCGCTACCAGTTATGATATCGTAGATACTGCAAATGCCCTTCAATTCATGGGAGCAACAGCCATTTTATCAAAGCAACTCAAAGACCTTCGAAAAGCACTGCTTACCCTGGTTGAAAAACATCGAAAAACCGTAATGCTGGGTCGAACCCATGGACAACACACCATCCCTATCACTTTTGGATTGAAAATGGCCGGGTACACCATGGAAGTGGATCGACATCTGGAACGCATGCATGAACTGAAAAGCAGATTGTTCATCGGCAAGCTCTCCGGAGCGGTTGGAACCGGTGCAGCATTGGGAGAACATGCACTAAAACTGCAGCAAATCATGCTTACCGATCTAAAACTGGGAGTGGAAGATGTTTCTACCCAGATCGTCTGCCGTGATCGATACAATGAACTATTGTGCGTTCTTGCAAACATTGCAACCAGCATGGAGAAATTTGCAACAGAAATACGAAATCTACAGCGTGATGAAATCGGAGAAGTCGCTGAATCATTTGATGTCAAAAAACAAGTGGGATCATCAACCATGCCACATAAGAAAAACCCAATCACCAGTGAACAAGTCAGCGGTCTTGCTCGCATTGTAAGAAGCTTTCTTACCCCTGCATTTGAAAATGCTATTCAATGGCATGAACGAGACCTATGCAACTCATCAAGTGAACGATTCATCATCCCACATGCATTGATTCTTACCGATTGGATCGTTTATAAAATGAATGACGTGTTTACTCATCTTAAGGTCTATCCTAAACGCATGAAGGAGAACATGAAGATCTCAAAGGGTCTTCCCATGGCCGAATCACTGATGACTACCCTCATTCAAAAAGGAATGGGACGAGGAGATGCCCATGAACTGATGAGAAAAACGGCATTACAAGCAGCATCAGAAGGAAAAACATTAAAAGAAATCTTTCTGAAGGAAAATAAAAGGAAACAATTACTCACTGAAGAAGAAATAGATGCATCATTAAACCCTGAGAACTATTTAGGTGCAACTGACGAAATCATCACACGAGTCATTCGAAAACTTAATCGATAAAAAGTTGGATTGATATCATGGATAAACAAGAAACCTTGTTAGCACATACCAATGAAGTGGTTACAAAAGACGAATTAACCAACGTGTTACAAAAAGACAGTCCCAAGGCATATATTGGCTTTGAACCATCTGGAACCGTTCACCTCGGCTGGAAGATCTGTACCAACAAGATCAAGGATTTTCTTGACTGTGGGTTCGATTTCACCGTGTTACTTGCTGATTGGCATGCCTATATCAATGATAAACTAGGCGGAGACATCGAAGCCATCAAACTCTGTGGGAGATACATGGAGGATTGCTTTGCTGCCATGGGGGTTGATACTGATAAAATTCGGTTTGTCTATGCCAGCGATTACGTTGGAGACCCTCGATACTGGGAACTGGTCTTGAAAACATCAAAAGCAATCTCAGTTGCTCGAGTCAAACGGGCCATGGACATCATGGGAAGAGAAGCTGAGGAAGCAGAAAAGGATCTCTCAAAACTCTTCTATCCCGCAATGCAGGTAGCTGATATTTTTTATCTAGATCTAGATGTTGCCTATGGGGGCACTGATCAACGTCATGCACATATGCTTGCTCGAGATGTCGCTAAAAAAATTGAAAAAAAATCACCCGTTGCCATACATACCCCACTGCTCACTGGCCTACAAGCCGGGGGACGAATGGATCCTGCTGAAGCAAAGATGAGTAAAAGTAAACCTGATTCCATGATCTCCATTCATGATACCCCAGATGAAATCAACCGGAAGATAAAAAAAGCCTTTTGTCCAGAAAAACAAGTTGAGAGTAACCCAATTTTAGAGATGTGTCAATATGTTATCTTCCCAGAGCTTAAAAATGAACCTTTTCTGATCAAACGACCTGAGAAATGGGGCGGAAACCTTGAATTCCAGCGTTATGAAGATCTTGAACAAGCATTTCAGGAGGATCTTCATCCCCAAGACCTGAAAAAAGCCACCGCAAATTATCTTAATCAAATCCTTGAACCTATTCGCATCTATTTCAAGGAGCACCCGGACAATTATCAAAAAATGAAAAAACGGGGGATTATCACCCGCTAAGCTCATTATGCCGTTTATTTCTTAGTGATCCGATGGACCTCAATGGTTTCATCAGTAAAACAAAGATCAGTAACAACCGTGCTTTTCAAGCAATTATGTTTAAGAATTTGCTGGAATCGTTTTCGTGACGATCGAGTGCTTACTACGATAAAAGCACGACCCATTGGTTTCAACCAATAGCAAAGATCATTGAGAAATGCCTCTATCACATTCAGACCGGATTCTCCACCGTCCACCGCCTTATCAAACCAGCCACTTCCTGCAACAAGATCATCTTTTTTTGTTGGAAGATAAGGTGGATTAAAAATAATAAGATCAAATGTTTCTTCATCAGATAGTGCCCTAAATAATTCATCCTGTCGAACAGCTATTTCACCTTGGAGTTGGTGCATATTTTGTTTAATATTCTGTCTGGTGAGCTTCACCGCATATGGATTTATATCAGAACAGATCACCTTTGCTCCTAAACGAGCGCAAACCAGTGCGATGATACCAGTTCCTGTACCCATTTCATACACGGCATCATTGCTAGTTACATCAAGGGAATCGATTAACAGAAACGTATCCTCCGCGGGATCATACACCTCAGGATGCAAGCTAATCTCAAGCGAATGATAATGAAAACTCCTGTAGTCTTTTTTCACCAATCATGCTAATAGAGCGGAGCGGTAAAAAGAAATCGATATTTTCCTTCATTTACATGAACAATATCTAGGAATATCTTTTTCATTTTTTCAAAAAATATCAAATGAAAACTTCAAATATTTCAAAAATCTTAAATAAATACGGTTATTATGTAATATGTTTGCTTGCACATGCTGTGTAAAGAGGTGATGAAAAAAAGGATGGGATTACTCATTTTCTAACCAGGTTTTTAGAAAAATCCTCCACCCTCAAAATCAATGGTTATTAAAAGAGATGAATAGTATCAACATCCAATCCTTTTTTCCACTTCTTAGTTATCCTATTATTCAATTTTTAAGAAGAATTTAGAATTAATCAAGAAACATATACAAATAAATCATATATGCCAGCAATCTATCTTTTAAAATAAACTCAAGTAACTCATTGATAATCTGCTGGTTTAGGCCCTATTTGATGGATATGAACATATAATCTTTTATCTATATCTATTAGTCAATAGTATCTCCAAAGGCTTGTTTTCGCACACATCTTAGGATATTATCCAACAATCCTCCATGATTATAATAACACATTTCTTTTTAGCTATTATTACTAAGCTTACTGGACCTGGAAAAAATAATAAATTATTTTTGGTGAAAAGCCAACATAGCAGAAAATTATAAAAAGGATAATTAAAATATAGTCTCACAAGCACGTGCTAATACGTGTTAAGAGGTATAATTATGCGAAATGGAAAGACAATCGGATTGATGCTTTTTTTGGGCGGAATCATTCTGCTCATGCTGTATGGTTTCATCCAAGGATTTGAAGAATTTATGAACGCAATGGATCTTATCACTGGCGTTCTTCTCGGACTCACTCTCATCGGTCTTCTCACTCTGATTATTTCAATTATCCTTGAACAACGCAAGGATACAAAAGAAACCATGAAAAAAATAAAAAAGGAGGATCTTAAACCATGATCATCGTCAACACCGATTTCATCCCTGGAAGAGAAATAAAGGAAACCATTGATCTCGTCCGTGGAAACACCATCCAGGCTAAAAGCATTGGAAAAGACATTAAAGCAGGATTTCGCCATATGGCCGGTGGAGAAATAAAAGAATATACTCAAATGCTTGCAGAATCTAGAGAAATCGCTTTACAACGTATGAAGGAAAAAGCAGAAGAAATGGGCGCAGACGCGGTCATCAACGTGCGATTCATGACCTCAGCTATGATGGGCGGGGCTGCAGAAATCCTCGCATATGGAACCGCAGTCAAACTCAAATAACCACCTGCAGCATACTAAACTTCATTCATCATCTTTGATCTAAACCATTTATTTTTTATTTAAATCATCAAAACAAAAAAATGGAGAATAACAATGAAAAAAAATCAATTATTCAAACACCTCCTATTCATTTTCATGATCCTCTGCTCAACCCTGTTCATGGGATGTACGAATCAACAGAGCGATGATAACAATCAAAAAGAACAGATATCCCTTCAAAAGAGAGCGCGATGGTATGTTGAAAATCTTTCCAATGGTAACTATCAACCAGTCTACAATAAATTCACTCAAGAGGTTAAAAATCAGCTTTCCCTTGAAAATCTGCAAGCCGCTTGGGAATCACTTATCAATAGTTATGGAACCCTTGAAGGAATCGTAAACAGCACACACACAATAGAGCAAGGATACCAGGTAATCTATGTGACTTGCTCCTTTTCAACATTGGGAAAACTGGATATCAAATTCGTGTTTGATGACCAAGAACGTATTGCAGGATTTCAGTTCGTTCCCACTAAAACATCAGATGAATACACCACTGCTGACTATGTAGATCACTCCACGTTTACAGAGCACAATATCACATTTGGAGCATCACCCTGGGAACTACCAGGAACACTTTGTATTCCTATGGAATCTGGGCCGGTTCCCGCAGTAGTCTTAGTCCATGGGTCTGGGCCAAACGATCGAGATGAAACCATTGGACCGAATAAACCATTCAAAGATATTGCTGAAGGTCTTGCCACAAAAGGAATCATGGTCCTTCGCTATGATAAACGAACATATGCTCACCCTGAGGAAAGTGCAGCTTTGACCAATATTACCCCTCAGGATGAGGTGATCACCGATGCTCTTGCCGCTATCAGCTATATACAACATAATAAGGCAGAAAACATCTCAAGCATTTTTCTGCTCGGCCATAGCCTTGGAGCAATGATGGCTCCAGAAATCGCCCGTCAAACAACTCTATTAGATGGCGTTATCATGCTTGCAGCGCCAGCTCGGTCTTTTGAGGATCTCTACCTTGCCCAGTATACCTATCTTGCCAGTCTTGACGGAATCATTGATAAACAGGAACAACAGCAAATTGATTCAGTCAATCAATCCGTGCAAAAAATAAAAACATTAAACATCAGCAGTAATGAAACCGTGTTTAACCTTCCACTTTCATACTGGATATATCTTTCCAACTATCATCCCATTGAAACCACCCAAAACCTTACTATTCCGATGTTTCTTTTGCAGGGAAAACGTGATTATCAAGTCACCTATGAAGATGATTTTCTCATCTGGAAAAACACTTTTAAAAACACCAGTAGAATCACTCTGCAAAGCTATGAAACACTGAACCATCTTTTTATCAGTGGAACGGGAACTGCAACCAATACTGAATACCTCAAGTCTGGAAACGTTGAAGAAACCGTAATCAAGGATCTTTATGCCTGGATCACATCTGAATTGGAAAAGGAATGAACCATTATGAAAAAAGTAACCATCACTATTGATGATCACATCTGGAAATGGTGGAAAAAAAACCCCTGGATAAATCTTTCACAACTTGCAGAAAAAGAACTCAGACGACTGAAAGCACTGGAGGAACGAGTACTCGGAACATGCCCGGATTGCGGCAGTGAAAAACTGGCATTCAACGGCAAAACCTATCGATGTGCTAAATGTGGATTTGAATATTAACAAAATTTGGAGTGAAAAAATATGAAATATTGCCCGCGTTGTGGATCAGCAAACATTGAATGGGTGCTTCCCCAAGACTGGTCAAAATGGGAATGTAAGGACTGCGGTTACATTGGTCCCGTAGTCATCGAAAACGGAGAAATCGCAAAAGAAATCAGAGAAGATTATCGAACACATCAATATAAACATCATTTGGAGGAAAATGAATCATGATGGTAACAACAACTGAACATCTACCAGGAAGAGAAATCAAAGAAGTACTCGGTGTTGTGTTTGGAAGCTGCGTGCAAACTAAACACATTGGAAAAGACCTACGATCCGCTGGTCGAACCCTTATTGGTGGTGAAAACAGAAGTTATACCGAACTTGTTGAAGAAGCACGTAGACTAGCTATGAAACGCATGATAGAGGATGCTGCGAAACTCGGTGCAGACGCAATAATTGCTATGCGGTATGCAACCGCGCAAACCATGGGATCCGCTGCAGAGATCATCGCCTTTGGCACCGCGGTCAAAACGTTTTAATACCCGATTTTATACAGCAAACAGCTTGAGGAAAGTTTATGGCAGTTATTGAAGTTACTAATCTTGTCAAAACCTATGGAAAAACTCCTGCAGTAAAAGGTATTAGTTTCACCATTGACAAGGGAGAAATTTTTGGATTAATTGGCCCGAATGGTGCAGGAAAAACAACCACTCTTCGAGTGCTTGCAACCCTGCTACAGATCACAAATGGATCTGTTTCCATGTTCGGTATTGATCTATACAAGTATCCTGATCAAATCAGAAAACAAATCAGTTACCTTCCGGAGGATGCCGGCGCATATAAAAACCTCACCGGCCGGGAATATTTAGAATTTATCGCTCATTTTTTCAATCCAAAGACGGCTCAATCCATGATCAACAAAGGAATCGAAATCGCTGATCTTGGAACCCGGATCGATGACAAGGTAGATACCTATAGTAAAGGAATGAAACGACGACTGCTCGTCGGCAGAGCACTGATGAACGACCCGAAACTAGCCATTCTTGATGAACCTACTAGTGGTCTGGATGTCCGCAATGCACAAGAAATCCGGTCTATCATTAAATCAAGTGCCCAACAAGGAACCATCGTGCTGCTATCTTCTCATAACATGCTGGAAGTCGAATACCTCTGTAATCGCATTGCCCTCATCGCTGATGGACTAATCATCGAAGAAGGAAAACCAAACAGTCTTAAATCAAAATATCAAGCTGAAAATATTGAGGACGTATTCATGAAGGTGGTTTCATGAGCGCGCTATCAAATATTATCAAAAAGGAAATCAAGGAACTGCTGACACCTGCAACCATTCTTCCCATTGTCATTCTGACCATCGTGTTCGGCGGTATTGGGAACACCATTGGAGGAATCGAAGAAGAAATCAATCAACAACCCGTCATTGGCCTGATCAATGAACAAAACACGACATACTCTTCTATTGCTGAACAAACCCTTCATCAATATGCAAAAGTAGTATTCAACGACACTTCACTCGATCAACGAGAACAAGGTATTGCTACTGTGCAGGAACACAATGGAGCAGCGCTTCTCATTATCCCAGGAAATTTTACCAGTAACGTCGAACAGAATAAACCGGCATTAATCGAAGTGGAATGGATCGTGCAAGGAACTGGAATCCTTGATACCATTCCTTCCTCAGCAGTGGAAGGATTAATTGAACTGATCAGAAATCAGATCTCACAGCATCTCATCACAGAAGCAAATCAGAGCACCAATGCAACTCTCGTACTCAATCCCATGATCAAACAAGAAACCACCAATCTCAAAGGAGAACGGTATGAAAACATCTCCCCTGGCGAGATCACCGGGATGCTTTCCACTCAATCATCAACCACACCCATCATCATTATGATGATCATCATCATCGCTGGAGGTATGGTGATTTCATCCATGGCTCTTGAAAAGGAGAACAAAACCCTGGAAACACTTCTTACCCTTCCAGTGAGACGAGTAAGCATCGTTACTGGAAAGATCATAGCTAGTGCCTTGGTAGGACTGCTTCTAGCAGTGGTTTACATGTTCGGTATTGGATACTACATGCAGTCATTTCAATTTGATATCCCTGGGGGCGGAGGAAGCTCATTTTCACTGGCTCTTTCTACCTTCGATCTGCTTCTTGTTGGCATTTCGCTTTTCATCACACTGGTTGCTGGGCTATCACTGTGCATGCTGCTGGGTACCATGGCTAAGAACTACAAAAGCGCACAAGCACTTACCGCACCGGTGACCATGATGGCTATTTTTCCGATGCTTCTTACCATGTTTACCGATTTTGAAACCCTACCTATGGCCCTCAAAGCATTAGTGTTTGCTATTCCATTTTCTCATCCCATGATGGCTTCAAAAGCATTGCTTTTTGATAACTACACCTTGGTTATCGCCGGAATTATCTATGTGAGTCTCTTTGCCATTGCTATCATCGGCATCGTCATCTGGGTGTTTACCACTGATCGACTGATCACTGGAAGTAATCTGAAAACAATGCTCTCCCGCATTAAACGTCGCTGATGTCACTATACATATTGAAGCAGGATATCAATCAGAAATACGATCCCGATAACCATGATGATCAGACCAATGGTTCTACCCAGTTTATCTTCATCAATGCGATTGGCAAACAATGACCCACCGGTTGCACCAACTGCTGCACCAAAACCAGCGATCAATGCACTATTCAACAGGATGTTACCCTGGAAACTATGAGCTGAGGACCCTGCTGCAGCGATGAAAAACATCAACATCAGCGAGGTTCCAATTGCTTGATGTAATGTATAACCCATGATGAAAATCAGCATAATGGTCATTGCTCCACTGCTCCCCATGCCGGTAAACCCACTGGCAAAGCCGATAAGACTACCAAAAACAATCATACTCACAGTGGTATGCCGTTGAAATGGTTCTAAATTCAGTTTCCTATGGATAAGATCAACATTTTTTTTAACCCCTCCTCGTAGCAGCATATATCCAAAGAAAATGAGGACACCAGCGATTAATATTTTTAGGTTTGATTCAGGAGTGGCCGTTGAAAACACACTGCCGATAAGAGAACAGCAAACTCCAGCCACACCCAAGAGTATGACTGGTTTGATCTTCACATGACCTTTATGAAAAAACATGATACCAGCACACAGTCCAATCATGGCATCAACAAAGAGACTGGAGCCAATGGCATGATAAATAGATGAACCCAGTACTACGGTTATCAATGGGATAATGAATGGTTCAGCAGTTCCGGATGCAATACCCACATATGCACCGCTTCCCAATCCAGTAAGGAAGGTCAGCACGGTTGAGATGAAATCATCGAACACAGCTTCCCTGTAACAAGGATATCACATATATGTTTTATCAAGCAATATCAATATGATTATTACAACTGGAATAAATCCATACTTAGATATCGTTCTCCTCGATCTGGAAGCACAGTGACCACTTTCTCAAATGCTTTTGAGACCTTTAAAGCCGCAAGTATATTTGCCCCTGCGCTAATGCCAACGAGCAACCCATGATTTTCAGCGAGCAACCGGGACATTTCCACTGCTTCCTGGCTTCCCACCACGATCACGCGATCGACCTTGTCCATATTGATCAACTGCGGGATGAACCCATCGCCTATCCCCTGTATCCGGTGTTCTCCGATACGTGCATTACTTCCTCCAAACATCACCGCTGCTTCCTCTGGTTCCACGGCGATTACCTTTACTTCAGGGTTAATCTCTTTCATCACTGAAGAAACCCCAATCAACGTACCACCGGTTCCCACGCCAGCAACCACGGCATCCACCGCCCCGATTTCATCAACGATTTCCTTTCCGGTCTTAATATGAGCCATAATATTGTTAGGATTGTTGAACTGTCGGGTATAATAGGTGTTGGGTTCCTCTGCCAGTTCTTCTGCTTTATTAATAGCCTCCTGAAGACTGCCGCTTTTGGAGGTCAGGACCAGTTCTGCACCAAATGCCTTCATCATTAACTGTCGTTCACGGCTCATGTTCTCCGGCATCACAATGGTCATATGATATCCTTTTACCGCAGCAACCATAGCAAGAGAAATTCCAGTGTTACCGCTACTGGCTTCAATGATCCGATAGCCAGGTTTAAGCAATCCCTCTTTTTCCGCAGCATTGATGATTTCAAGGGCTACCCGATCCTTAATGCTACCACCAGGATTTACGCTTTCCAGTTTGGCATACACATTTTCAATTTGAACAATCGGAGTGTTTCCAATGGCATCTAATATTGATGAACAAGGACACATACGCTATCAGACCTAATCGATGATACTTCGAGTACTCATACCCATCTCACGCCGAAAGAACGTATTGGGTATTAATCAGTTGTGGTCAACAGTCCACCACGTTTATAAATGGATAATTGTGGCAGAGAAAACGGTTTTGCTTGTATGGTTTGCTGCTTGGTTTCATCAATGATCTCTCCAGTTTCAAAATTGACGGCGAGGATGTTTTTGTTATCAATCTTTTCAGTGATATGCTCAGCGACCAAAATAGGCATGGCATTATTGATCGCATTTCGTTCATAAATAGCGCCAAAGGATTCAGCGATGATGACACTAATACCGAGAGCTTTGAAACAATCAACGGCCTGCTGCCTGCTACTTCCACAACCAAAATTCCTCCCAACAACTACAATATCACCGGGTTTTGCTTTTTTAGCAAAATCCTCATAGCCTTCAAGATTATCAAAAGTATACTGGCCCATTTCCTCCAGATCCGTGATATGCAGATAACGGTTATGAAAAATCATATCCGTATCAATGTTATCCTTCTGAATCACCCACGCCCGACCAGTGACTTCTATCGGTGACTTAAAAGATTCTTTTTTTGTCTTTGATTGTTCATAGGTTTGATCCCGAGGAACTGCAACTGGAGCCGGTGTTTCATCCATCCTATCAGCTGCCGTTATCCTTCCAGACACTACTGATGCAGCAACCGTTGCCGGACTTGCAAGATATACTTGACCAGGACCTTGTTTACCAGTGAAATTTCTATTTCCTGTTGAAATCTCCACTTCATCCTTACCAGTTTGACCGATCTGACCTGCAGCACAACCTGCACAACCAGCAGTTCCAATCAATGCACCAGCTTTCTTAAAAATATCAATTAGTCCATCAGCTAAACAAGCCTCCCAGACCTGATTGGTAGCTGGAACAATCTTTAGTACTCTTCCAGGAGCAATGGATCGATTCTTCAGAATCTCAGCAGCTGCCTTTAAATCCTCATAACGACCATTGGTACAGGATGCAATAATTCCAGAGTCCACTGGAATATCTCCTGCATCATCTACATCAATTACATCCTCAGGATGACCGGGTCTGGAAATTTTTGGTCTAATACCAGAAATATCGATTTCAACCGTTTTCTCATACACGGCATCATCATCAGCATACACGGGATTGACATCCATACCTACACAATCACGATAATAATCAAGAACCGCATCATTTGGTGGAAACAACAGGATAATTCCTCCCATCTCCGTTGCCATGGATGAAATCGTAATCCGGCCATCAAGAGATAAGGAATCCACATACTCACCATACACTTCAGCAGCAAAGCCAAGCAGACCATTGGCTCCAAATTCTTCGAGCATGTGAAGCACCACATCCTTAGCAGTTGCCATTTCACTGGGTATGCCCTTTAACACGATTTTGATGGTGGGAGGAACCTTGAACCAGATCTTTCCATGCGCCCAGGCATGAGCGATATCCTTATCACCCATTCCTTGACCAAAGGCACCAACCGCGCCAAGAATATTAGCATGGGAATCCGTTGACACCAACGTTCCACCCGGGGTAATCAATCCATCTTCTATAGCAATATGTGTACCGATTCCTTGATCGATATCATAGATCTTTACCTGATGCCTACGTGCAAACACCCGGCAGATATGCTGATTTGCTGCATATTTCTGATCACAGCCGCCAGGGTTACAATCAAAAGTGAAAAAGGTCCTGGCTGCATTATCAACACCAAGGTCGTTTTCCTCTAGGTTTTTCACCACATTTGCCCCACCAAAGTCACGAGCGACCCGGGCGTCAATGCCGATATCAATGATATCTCCAACCGTTGCGTTTTGATCTGAATGCTGTTCAAAAATCTTTTGAATCATGGTTTTTCCCATTACTAATCTTCCTCCTTAACAGGTAATCTTTTTTCTTTAGGTCCATCATAACTGCAATCAACAGAGAACATCTTTCGCATGGGTTTGAACTTGGTTTGTTCTTCATACACATGAGCAGTCAACCCGGCGACTCTGCCCATGAGGAAAAAGGCTTTACCTAATCGCCAATCAAATCCCATATCAGAAATCACTGCTGCAATGGCTCCATCAACATTAATAGGAAGGTTCTTTCCAAGTGATGCAACAAGAGCATTTTCAATGGCCTTTGCCAACTGTATATGCGGACCAGCAACACCTAATTCATCAGCTAATGTGAACAGGCGAACCGTACGTGGGTCCTGCGTATGTACCCGGTGACCAAAGCCAAGGATACGTTGATGATTCTTCCGGGATTCATCAACCAATATCTCTGCCATCTCCTTGATTGATACGTTTTCTTCAATCATCCGCTTCACTCCCTCCTGCATAAACTGAGCGCCTTTCTCAATAGCTCCGCCATGGGCATCACCAATACTTAAAATACCAGCAGCAACCGCACTGGGAAGAGGCACCCCGCCTGAGGCAACCACTCGAGCCGCCATGGGCGATGGTGATGTTACTCCATGATCTATGCAAGCAGTCAGTATGGCATCCATCATCGTTCCATGCTCATCACTTGGTAGTTTCCCACGCAACAATAAATACACCACATGAGGAAAGGGGATATTGCCAATCAGATCCTGCTGCAGATAGCCTTTAGTAAGCAGATGATTTGGTTTCACTTCAGTGATTTCACTTTTCCATTCCATCTGTTTTTCACTCCTTAACCCGGTAGATCATATCAAGTAAGGTTCCATCTCTCCATTTGGTGATTCCTACGATGTCATCACCTAGATCAAGTTCAGGAGGACCGCCGGTTTCTTCATCAGCGATCTGTTTCAACTCCTCAATACTGACCAAGTCGATATTTCCGTTGATTCTGTCAAGTAGATCCTTACGTTTTGGATTAATGGCAATCCCTTGATCAGTGACGATTGCATCAATTACCTCACCAGGAGTGGTAAGCGTGGTGACATTTTCACGAATCACGGGTATATCCTTGCGAAACACTGGAATAGTGATCATGGTCAAAAACGCTCCAGCTGCTGAATCCTGATGACCACCAATTCCATGAAGCAAGCGTCCATCACTATGAGTGTTCACGTTCACATTGAAATCGGTATCAACCTCTGTTGCCCCAAGCATCGTGGCATGAAGCCCGTCAAGATATCGACCCTTCGTGGAGGGGTCAGCGTAATGACCGATATCAGTGATTAACTCCTTGGTTTCCCTAAGATAGTTCACACTTTCCACATCAAAACACTGCAATCCATACGCATGATCTACCAGTCCTTCACGTAACATATCAGCGATGTACTTGGTAAATCCACCCGCAGCATAGGAGGCAATTACCTTTTTTTCCTTCAATGCATCCTTCAGATACATAAGAGCGGTCAATGAAATTCCTCCGGCTCCAGCTTGAAACACTAGTCCATCCTTAATCAACCCTGTTGCGTCCATAAGATCGATGCATTGTTTAGCGATATGTTTCTTCATGGGATCATCAGTGAGCTTCAATGATCCAGAGACAATATGGTTTGGATCGCCTATCTGATCAATTTCGACCACGTAATCAACATAGCGTTCATGTATCTCCTGCAGCGGACACGGCCGAGACACTAAGTTGTCGGTAACTACAATCACGCGATCTGCATGCCAGGCATCAACCTGGGAATAACAAATCGGTCCAAAGGCACTTTCACCAAGAAGACCTGTGCAATTCCCTCTGTTGTCTGCTGCAGATGCAGCAATGATTGCGATATCCACATGAAGCTCACCATTTCTTATCGCTGCCCATCGGCCACCATGCGAACGGAGTACCACTGGATGAGGTAGGGGATGTTTGGATACGTAATCACCGACGCTTCCATTGATACTTCCTTCAATGCTGGAAACAGTTCCTTCTTTTAAATGTTCAACAACGGGTTCATGAATGGGAAAAAGCGCTGTTTGCGCCATACGGAGATCCTTTACACCGAGTTCGGCGATCTGTTCCAGGGTTTCATTGACCACAAAATCACCATTTCTCAATTGATGGTGAAAGGATATGGTCATTGCATCTTTCAATCCACACTTTTTTAATGCATCAGCAAGATCGGTTACCTTTGAATCATGGGCATTTTTATGTGCACCCTGAAATGGATTATAGGTAACACCATCGATGATTTCTTCTACTTTTCTTCCTGCGGCATTGGTCACCCTCATTTTTGCACCAGGCCCTTACGGATGTGAAAATCAATGAAATCACAATGATGTACTATTACTGATTCTGCAGATCGTTTCAGATTGTCTCCCTCATGGGAATGCGCATAAATGATGAGTACAATTTCATCGGGTAGACCGAGTTCTCGGGCAAGGAGTGCTCCTGAGACAGGATGTCTGAATTTTTCACCATATTCGCCCTTCACCACTTTTCCATCGATGACATCATATTCCAACACTTTACCCACGTCATGAAGCAATGCACCAGCGATCAAATAATCAAGATTCAGTGATTCCTCCCGTTTATCATACACCGCCTTGGCAAGAGCGGTAATTCGTTTGGTATGATCCGTGAGTTTTTCAGAGTTTTCAAAAAGAAGGGTGAACGGAACCTGGTCCAAAGTGTCCCATTTTCCTCGATCAGCTGCGGTTTTCCACATATTCACAACTTGTTCTCGTATACTTTCATCCTTGATTAATCCTAATTCTTGCTTAAAACATGTTTTAATTTCCTTTTCTTCTACCATGCTATTAACCCCCATGGAATTGCAGGCAATAATACCGCCATTGATTATTAATATTCTGCTTCCGAAAACGTATTAAGAGGGGGCATGGGAAGGAAAAAAATTAGAGGGGTATTGGATGGGTATATCCCATAGGAAAATTGGGTGTATTTCCTTCCCACTCATATCCAATTATGTGGACAACATTGTTTCTTTTAAGTGTCTTTTTCGCAGATGAATATCCAGGCATATGTGCACTTCAGCCCATACATAAGAGTCAGTCAGACTACAATGGTTGGATAGAATTGTAAAGAAAGATTTAATATATATTATAAACCAACATGTATAATAGCGGATTCGTTATGGTATTCAGTCCCTTGAAAGCGCTCAACCTCAAAAAAATCGATGCACTCATTGTCATCGTCCTTATTGTCATTGCTGGATTAGTGTTAGTTCAAGCTGGATACATCTCTCCTTCTATAGAACATGTGATTCAACCACCCGCAGATGAGGGAGCGGAAAAAGAAGAAAAACCCATTGTTCCACCACAGCCATTACCGCCAGAATCCATTATTCCGGGCTATATGAGAGCAGTTTCTCCTGAGGATGAAGGCGTTCATTACGATAAATTCAGTGTCTGCCGGGAATGGTGGTACTATACCGCGGTTTTCGATGATGGAAGTGATCTTGCTGGCTGGGTGCTTTCGGTAAGTTTTAATCATATGGCTCGAAGTGATCTAATTGGGACTTCAAAACCGGATCTATTAGTAGTCACTTTGAATGGGCCGGATGGGCAGGAATATGGCGGGATGATCAACAAAGAACGAGGATTTGGTATTCTGAAACAACCTACACTGCAAGCAAAAACACCCGGGGTAAGCATCACCTATGAGGATTCATGGGCAGAAGGCGAGGCACCGGAATGGTTCATTCATATAGAGGACAAAGAAATCGATACCAACCATGATATTACCATTGACCTACGGTTCTTTGCCCCTTACGATCCCCTGTGGACCATTGGAGAGAATGCTTTTGATAAAACCGCACGAAACCTAGCATCCTATACGTTTCTTGGTTGCAATGTCACCGGGACCATCCAAATCGATAATGCCGTCCATGAGGTAAGCGGAGTCGGTCATCATGAACACACCTGGTCACCAGGAATTGTGACCAAAGGTCTGATCAATGGATGGGACTGGAGCTACATTAAACTAGACAACGGCTGGAATGTGTACTATACCACGTATTATCCTACCCCTCAATATATTTCAACGAAAACACCAGAAATCAATCCCTATGGCACCATGATCATTACTACCAATGATGGGCAGACCATCACCTCGTTTTCCGATGTAAACCCAGAAATCACAGTATCAGATGATGAAATTTTTACCTTTGTCAACATGCCCCTGGAAATCGTGATCAATGCCAATCCAGGGATCACACAACCATTGCTTGCCACCTATGATATCTCCTTTAACATAGATATCTCAGCTGATAACATGTATGAACAAGTCTGGAAATTCCCAACTTATGTGGGAATGAACGTAGGTCGAAGCATGGTCTCAGGAACGCTTACCTGGACCGATGATGAAGGAGACCATGAAATCGATGTGCAAGGCATTGGGACACTGTGGAGCATGAGAGCATTGTTATAGGTTTAACTGATTAATTTGGAACATATTTCATTTTTACATCCTTACGATCTAAAGTACCTGAACCTCACCGTTTTCCGCATCAAGTACAATATGATCACCGGTTTTGATCTGACCGATATCAATCTGATCCACACAAGGAATACCAGCAAGAATAGCTCCTGTGGCCACAATGGTTTCCGTTTCCCGATTGATAATACCTAAAGGCCCTACCCTGTTTTTCTCAAGCCCATAGATCACATAGGATCCAACCGTTGATCCTTTGCCATTAGGAAATACCAAGATCTTACCCTTCACTGATTCACCTTCAAGGGGATGATTCTTTTCAATCACTACACCTGTGTTTAAATCAATTCCACCGTAGAATCCAATGGGTTCGGTTGATACAATGGCTTCACCTTCCACTTTTCCTGGTGAAATCATTCGTCCCTTCATTTAGCTTGCCTCCTCGATCAATTGATCAATGTTTGTAAATCGTACCTGCTGCTTACAGAACCCAGGAAGATAATTAGCAGCTTTTCCAGAGTTCACCCCGGTCTTTTGGTATCCCATCTGTTCAATGGGGGAGACTACCATGCAGGTATCTGCAACCACATGACCTCCAGCGTCCTGAATGATCTGGGAAAGACCCATACGATCAGCTGCTTCCTTCATCATCCGTGAGGTACAGATCCATACTGGTTTCTTCAACTGTTTCCCCTTTACTTTATCAGCAAGCGTAGCGATCTCACGAAGTGAGGCATGCGGACAGCCAAGAATCACAATATCAGGAGATTTCGTCTCACTCAGAGTTTCAAAGGTCTCATCGATATCGCTTTGCTCAATAGTAATAGTTTCATTGATTGTTGTATCAACAAGATCTGCTTCAGGGGTTAATCCTTTTACATGATACAAGGCAACCGCACCTGAAGCAGCCATAGCGGCTCCCAATGCCTTTAAGTGATCAGTGTTTGCATTAATGATACCAGTAAAATAGGGTATTTTATTTTTCACCTTTTTACCAACGATATAGCCCAATGCACCATAATCAGCGGTATAGGACAAGTCAGCTTCCACCTTTATTTTTATATTTGGCTGCCGGTTCTTCCAGAGATGCAAGCCGTACTCAGGAGTACGAGCACAAATGGATGCTGCAAGCGCAGATGGTCCACCCTCCCTATTAGTTCGGGCACCAATCACTGAATTAGAAAACGAAACCGCAGATGATTCACTCCAAGCGATATGTTCACGAAACCGAGGAAGATTACCTGCTAGATATGGCGTACAGGTAGAAGTGATCACAATACCCATCTGCTTAAAGGCATTAATAATCCGCAGTTGATTAGTGGCAAAATCTTCAGGAAAACCCAGCTGTGCATAATCCTCAAGATCCATCCCAGCTGGATTCAAAAAGGTAAGCACTTGTGCTTTCGCTCCCTTTTCAGCCATATCCTCAAGAAAAGCGGTTCCCGGTTCACCAATAGACTTATAGGACACACCAGCTACCTGAACGGATCCCACAGGAATCATTTTATCCGCACCATAGATTTCACCCAGACGAACCAACAATCGAAATAAACGTTGCCTTACTTCACCAGCCTCACCATCAAGCATCTGTTCTTCTTCTTTGGTTAAATACATGATTCAAGCCTCTTACAATTCTTAATTACTTGTTCAATATCATTTTCTGTTGCATCATCAATATGAATGCCTCCCACCGCGACCACCGTGGTCTTATATTTCTTACAAGCCATCTCAGCAATGGGGGTGAGAACGATGTGGTCCTTATGAGTCCCCAACCGGATCAATGCCGGTTCTTTGCCGGGTTCACAGACCACCATGGCACCGATATGAGGACGCTGTCCACCTTGAAGAATCAATAAAAGATGATCACCTATGAATTGTTTTTCCAGCTGCACTCGATGTTTTCCGGATCCTTCAGTTATCATCAACATCAACTAACTGATAACTTACCTTTTCATAGTTCTTCTTATCCACATGCTCTGGGATAGTTGCATCAAGACCCATTTTCGCTGTTTTTGTCTTCTCACCAGGGACATGAATACCTGATGGATCAAGGGAACTACCAGGTTGCTTCTCATGAACCACAAGGCCCTTATCCGCTTGGAACCGAGTGGCAATTGCCCATTCCACAGCTAATGGATCGTAAATATCCACATCCTCATCAACGATGACCACATGTTTCAAACTCCCATGACCCTTAAAGGCCGCATCAATTGCTTTCTTGGGCTCATCAGGATGTTTTTTAGCGATCTGAACAATGGCATGCAGCCAGCTTCCTCCTCCAAGAGTGACATACACATTTGAGCATTTAGTGACCTTGCTGACCTCATTATAAATGGTTGGTTCCTTAGGCATTCCCATCAAGGTCTTATGTTCAAATCGACCAGGGATCAATGCTTGATACATGGCATCATTACGATGAGTGATGCAATCCACTACGAAAACGGGCTCCCGCCGTTCAAAATCACGGGTTTCCGTCAGATCAACGAATGGTCCCTCCCGGTCCAGTTCACGGATAAGCCTGCCCTCAAGCACGATCTCAGAAAACGCTGGAACCTCCAAATCCTTGGTCTTACATTTCACCATTGGCGTTTCATCAAGAGCATTAGCAATACTAAATTCATCAACATCAGATGGCGGACCAAGAGAAGCTGCTACCATGACGGCAACAGAGCTACCCAGACACACAGCCATCTCCAGATCACCATCAATCTTATCATAAGTTGTCCTGGTCTGCCGTTTCTTGATCAATCGAGCGGAAAGCTTGTTTTTACCCAGTTCCATCATCCGATGATAGCTTACATTCCGGCCGTCATCAGGGTCCTTCATGGTACACACCGATGCTGATAGATAGCGACCTCCATCACCGTCAAGATGATACAAAATAGGAAGCTTTGATAGATCCGGGTCATGAATCACATTCTCTTGACAGGGCGCAACCTCCACTATCTCAGGTTCCCTAGGATTATTGATAGCATCAACAAGTTTAAACAAAAGGTTTTCTTTGGTCGTTCCAAGTCCTTCAGCAATCACATCTCGACCTGAGGTAATCCCAGCAAACACTGGAAAATCAAAACCAGTTATGTTTTCAAACAACACTGGACGTTCATCAAGTGAGTAAATGATGTTAGCTGCCTCCAGCTCATGGGACACCGGTTTTGTAATCCGTGTGAGCTTTCCCTGTGCTTCAAGTTGATGTAAAAACGAACGAAGATCCATACTTACTCTCCACCCTCGCGTTTCACGCCAATACTGGTCTTCAGTGTCTGAAAACCCTCTTTTTCAATGGCATTAGCAACTTCATCCTGTAGTTTTCGACCAGGAGTTAACGCAATCATATTTCCCCCTAAGCCTCCACCAGTAAGCTTTGCACCAAAAGCACCATAATCTCGAGCAAGTTTTACCAGAAAATCAAGTTCCCTATTGGATACCTCGATCTGCTGCAACAATTTATGATTCTCATTCATTAATTTTCCAATCTCATGCAAATCCTCATCAATAAAAGCTTGTTTTGCTAGATATGCAATGTTTTCAGCTCTCTTGAAGATCTCATCATATCTCTCTGGATTTGCCTCTTTACGCTCCCTTACTCCGGCAACAGCGGCGGTGGTATCAGCAACCTTTCCAGTGTTTCCCATTACGATTTCAATGGGATTAGCAACTTCGATTCTTTCCATTACCGGAGGTTGTTTCTTCTCAAACCAAATCAATCCGCCAAAGGTTGATGCCGTGTTATCAATACCAGATGGAGTGCCATGATAGCCTTTTTCTCCTTCATAAGCGATCTCATTGATCTGATCATCAGAAAGATCAAGATCAAAAAACTCTGAAAGAGCACGAGCCATCGCCACACATGATGCAGCACTAGCTCCAATACCACTTGCTGCATAGAGTGAACCAGCCAGTTCAACCTCAACTCCACCGTTTGATAAATCAAGATCCATTTTATTTACTATGTAGTTCACGGATTCCTTTTGTTGATCCTTTTTATCTTCTTTGTATCCGGGTGTCGCATTTCTATTGTCCACAAGATGCAAGCGATTCTCATCAAATGGTTGAGCCTTTGCAACCGTGTATTTTCCTATCGCTGAGACAATCGCTGGTACACCGTAGACCACGAAATGTTCATTAAACAAAATAGCCTTTCCAAAACCTATACCCTCGCCCTTCATAAAGCATCACAAAATCGTATGCAAACATCTTTTCTTTTCATGATTGAATACCAGTTGTAATAATCCAAAGGTATTTCAGATTTATGATTGTATCATCAATCATTTATCCAATCGTTATATTGATCTGATTTATTATATTTACTCCTTGACGACTGGTTCAAGCTGAACAGAAATCCAATGAAACCAGTGAAAAGATCAGTGATGATGAATCCCAGTAATGAGACCACAAACATTTGTTCCCCAGAAACACTGAACAAAGTGGTAAAAATAACGATAGCAGTGACCTCTCTCGTTCCAAGGCCTGCAAAGGTGATGGGAATGAAACCAGCGGCATTAGCCACTGGAAATAGTAATAAGAATATGCCGTAAGGAATGGGAAGATCGAGAGCAAAGACAATGACATAGATCTGAGTGAAAATGATGATCCAGGTAAAAACACCTAGAAACAGGGGAAAGAGTAAACGTTTTACATGTGGGAAATCATCATAAAAGGAACCAGTGAACTGATAGAAATATGGTTTCACCGAGCGAGGGATAAGAAGTGAAATCAATATTTGAAAGGTCTTCTCGCCTCGGTTCTTTTTGATGAAATATGCGATGACTACTAAAAAGATAATCAACCAGATGCCGACAACGTAAAACAAGCTGGGAAACAAACCGATGACCAGTATGGCTCCGATAAACATCATCACATATAATGATGAGGTATGAACAATGGTTTCAATGCTAGAATTAACAAAGAGTTTCCCGTAGGGTTCATCGGTTTTCTCTTTTAAATAGGGAATTCTCATTAGCTGACCCAGATAACCAGGAGTGATACTTCCGTAGAAATAACCGATGAGAAAAATCCGAAGAGACTGCCGATATGTCACATTTATTTGTTGTTCCCGTTGAATGAGATACCAAGCATAGTTTCGCAATAAAATTCTTGGGATGGTAAGCGGAAGGACAAGCAAGATAATAATTGGATTTACAGAGAGAAATGCATCGATGATGTCTCCGGGTTCAAGTATATAAATCGTGTAAATGAATAATGCTATCCCGATAATAGGAAGGAATTTCTTGATGACCTTGAACCGAGCTTGTGCCACAAAGAAACCCAAAATGCGATTCTTTTAATTGTAGTTTTGGTCCCGATATTTCATTTCGATTATATTTTTATAAAAAACAGAGCATCATATAGCAATAAAAAATAAGGTAAAGAGCTGATAAAAAAACCTTAACAATGGCATATCAGGAATTTTCGCCTTGGTCCCTGCCCATTCGCTTCGTGCACCATATTCATCCTCAGCGACCACCGAAATTGGTTTCCTTCTTAGGAAACAATCGAAACTGGCTTGTTCACCGGATTCATAGTACTCGGTCCATTCATCGACACCCGAACTATCACCCCATGATATGCCATATCGTATCCGATCTCCATCCGGATCAGTGGAAAACACGGTTAATACCTATCTGCTGGTATTGTACACCGAACTGGGTCGTGCGGGTGGCTCGTTTTCGAAATTCTCAATGTTT
>CAZQMI010000019.1:10477-28134 GCA_964594475.1 uncultured Thermoplasmatales archaeon | reverse complement strand
AGTCAGCATTTTGATAGTTGTTGTTTTTCCTGCGCCATTTGGCCCAAGGAATCCAAAGATCTCACCAGTTGTCACCGTAAACGAAATTCCTTTAACCGCGGTAAACCCATTGAATGTCTTAGTGAGATTCTTTGTATCAATAATAGACACAGTGTAAACCTTCCATTGCAGGGTAAGATGGATTTATTAATAAAATTAACCAATACGTATTTGTTTTATCAGTATTGGACAAATTGAACTGAACAAAGGTATTTTAATAAGAAGGCAAATGAAGCGTTGACCATGAGCTTTTATCAGGAGATCATTAAATTAATTCTTACCGGTGAAATTCAATCCAAGGAATCTCTTCATAAACACAAGATGAAACTCTGTAAAAAATATCATTTAAAGACCATTCCGGCTAATAGTGAAATACTAGCTCACATCCCCCCATCACTACCTGAAAAACAAAGACAAGCTCTGATTAAAATCCTGAGAAAGAAGCCCATGCGTACGATATCAGGTGTGGCAATTGTTGCAGTGATGACGTCTCCAGCCATGTGTCCTCATGGCAAATGTATTCCTTGTCCGGGGGGACCAGTGTTTGATTCCCCTCAAAGCTATACTGGGTATGAACCCGCGGCGATGAGAGCATCATTGCATGATTTTGATCCCTTTGAACAGGTCACTGCTCGTTTGCATCAATTATCAGCAATTGGTCATCCCACTGATAAAATTGATTTGATTATCATGGGAGGAACATTTACTGCACGATCACCCTGGTATCAGCAGTGGTTTGTGAAACGGTGTTTTGATGCCCTAAATGAAAACCATTGTTCTTCATTGATATCGGCTCAAAGAGACAATGAAAGGGCAGCGCATCGGTGTATTGGATTGACCATTGAAACCCGTCCTGACTGGTTTCGACTACAGCATGTCGATCATGCCCTTAGATTTGGTGCCACCCGTGTTGAACTAGGCGTCCAAACCGTTTTTGATAGTCTATTGACCAAAATGAACCGAGGTCATAGTGTTTCTGATAGCATTGCTGCTACAAGGATTGCAAAGGATGCTGGATTGAAAATCTGCTATCATCTCATGCCAGGTCTTCCGGGTTCAAACGAAGAATTGGACAGAGAATGCTTTGAAACTGTTTTCAATAATCAAGATTTCAAACCAGATATGATTAAGATCTATCCAACCGTGGTGGTGAAGGGAACTGATCTTTATGATCAATGGGTCGATGGCATCTATCAACCGTTATCATCGGATGAAGCAACAAAACGAATAGCGCGGTTCCTGGAAACCGTTCCTCGATGGGTTCGAATCCAGCGGATTCAACGGGATGTCCCTGCTCCTTATATTGAAGCAGGTGTGCAGATGAGTAATCTTCGTCAATTAGTTGATAGATATGTTAATGACAATAATATGGTGAATAATGATATTAGATCTCGGGAACTAGGTCATCGATCACTTCAGGAGAATATCATCTTTGATGTCTCAGATATCTCTTTGAATAAACAAACATATCAGGCCAGTAATGCATCTGAGATTTTTCTTTCCCTGGAGTTAAACGAAATTGATGCATTATTAGGCTATCTTCGATTACGAGATCTCAATGGATCCCATCGTGCAGAGTTATCAGATGAATCATGTATGATTATCCGTGAACTAAAGATAGTTGGTCAGGAATTATCTATCGGTCGTCGACAGAAGGATGGACTTCAGCATCAAGGATTTGGCAAGAGACTATTAAAGGAAGCTGAACGGATTTGTGTGGAGGAATATGATAAAAATGTGATTTTTGTGCTAAGTGGAGTTGGGGTCAAGCAGTATTACCGGAAATATCATGGATTCAAAGATAAGGGAGTGTATCTTAGAAAAGAGCTTTAGAACTTTTTTTTTACAAGTATTGATATCGGTTCATAGTCTTTCTGCATAGTTAAAAAGAATTTGTACCATTAGAAAAAAAACTTCTGTAGTGATTGAATATTGAACGACTCGATGGAATTTGAAGATGTTGAATTTGTTGGTCTGAAGTATGACTCCAGTATCATAGTCATCATTTATTCTCATAAATGCTGCTGCTCCAGGGGAAATTCCATTATGGCCATCGGTTTCTGTACGATAGAGTTGTTGTGTTGCCCATCCAAGTCCATAATGGATATAGCGTTTAACGATTTCACGGGTGAATGATTCAGGGGATTGGTATATCGTGTTATGCATGAGTTGAATGGTTTCATTTTGGAGAATCCGGTTTTCTTTATACACTCCATTGTTCATATGGGCAATGAGGAAGTGAGAAAGATCCTTTGTTGAGGTGCGAATACCGCACATGGGCGCAAAACCACGATAATCATATTGTGCCAAAGGAATATAGAAACCTGCTTTTTTATCATGATAGAGCGTGGCCATTTGATCACTGTTCAGTGTTTGGGGATGATAACTAGTGTTTTGCATTTCCAATGGGTCAAAGATATGTTCTTGCACATATGTTTCGACAGGTTGACCTGCGATTTGTTCAAAAGCGCAAGCTAAAACAAGATATCCAATATTTGAATAATAAGAGCCACCACCCGGTGGATTATTGACCCGCCAAAATTTGGAAGAATAATAGTTTCCACCTGGAATTAACCGTTCTTCAAGCCAATTCGAAAGATCAGTGGGAAATAATGGGAGACCTGAAAAGCTTTTCAGCATACCAATTGGGTTGAATATGGCATAGTCATAGATTCCTGAGCGATGTGAGAGAAGATGCCGTATGGTAATCTGAGTATCAGGGTAGGGAAAGAAGGGATGAGTAAGATTGAATGGAAGATATTGATTAATGGGGTCATCTAGATCAATGAAACCTTCTTCATATAATTGTAGATAGGCTGTTGCTAAAAACGGTTTTGACACTGATGAAATAAGGTAGATGGTGTCTGTTGTTGCTTTTTTAGGTGGGAAAACACAAGCATTACCATATGCCTTTGACCAGATTAATTCATTGTTCTTAACAATTCCAATAGATAGTGATGGTAGATCATTTCGTTCCATCAGCATCTGTAATATCAAATCAAGCAGAAATTCTGAAGGTTTTATTTTCATCGTTTTATCTTCAGATAGAGCTTCCGTTGATTCGATATTTGGCATTGGAAATATCGTGAGAAATAGGATTATAATAAAAAAGATGGATAATGATTTGGTATAGATTGAGTATCGTTGTTTCATGCTACGTATTATATAATTATTTAATCATATAAAAAATATATTGATAGATAATTCAAAATGAGGTGGATTAACCTGGGTTTTAAAAAGGAGATAAATTAACCAGTATTATATCACCTTAACATATAAAGAAATAATGTTATTATAAAACATGAGTAATATTTATAAGCTAATACCATATACAACTTATCAAGAAAAGGAGGTAGGTCTAAAATGAATACAAATAGTTTAATAAAAAGGAAAAAGGCTGTTATTACAAGTTTCTTTGTTGTTTTTCTCCTTTGCTCAGTATCAACTGTTCTTCCTGCTTCACAAGGAAACAACACAAATAAGTTAATGGAAATATATAACCAAAACGATTTAAATAAATTAGAAGATGATTATAAAACATGTGATGATTTTATTAATACTCTTAGAAAAATTTGTCTTTCTGAAAAAATCCTAATGGTGCTACCCCTTATTAATCACCTGGAACGTTTATTCAATGATAATCTTGGACAAGAATTTGTTGATCAATTTCCAACATTTTACAATGCGGCCCAAAACTATTATACCAACCATGAAACAAATATGATTGATTTATTAAAAAAATCGTCTTCACTTCGAAGAGATGTTCTAACATTTTCAGAAAATGTAGCAGGTAATATAGGTGAAGTTTCCGCAGATGATTTACTAAAAAAATCAGTTTCACCCGAAGCGTATCTTGCTATTCAAAACATCAATACAGATAATGTTGGTTCATTCCAAAAAAACACTTTAAAGGAAGATAATTTCTCTATATATAAAAATCAGTTTGATCAAGCAAAGCAGTATTGGGGAAGAACAACTACTTTTGGTGGGGATTCAGATAGTATCGATAGTTGGTATATTAATATGGTAGAATTTATGTTAGGCTTGGTTGTCAATGAAGATGGAAGGTTTGAAAGAGAACTCTTTTCATCATTTTTCATAACTATTAATGCAGTTTTATTAATTATGATAATAATTCTATTTGTCGTTGGGTTAAAAACTACAAATTACGAAATAATGGCTATAAACTCCTTCCTTGGACCCGCACTAGCATTATTCGATTTATTTTTCCTCTACAAAGTATACAGAGGATATTTATTTGCAACGACATTAATACAGAATCAGATTTCTTTTACCGTTCGCGTTGTTGATAGTAATGGAACTGGAATTGATAATCTTGAATCATATTATCCTGAAGGAAAATCTAATTTGGATTATAGAAATCTTCAGGGATATATTAAAATCATCAACGTAGACGCGGAACAAACAGCAGATGGAAAGTATTTTCAATATTACTTAGGGCCAGCATTTGGAAAGGACGAACCTGGTTGGTATAGTGTTTCCACTTGGAATCCCTCTGGTTACAAGTACAAAGATGATCCTGAGGATAAAATCGGTTATAACTGGAAATATTTCAAAAGTCCACCAGCTCCTGGAACCTATCGGATTGAATTAGCTAATTCAACAGATGGGGACTTGATTGTCGATGGGGTAAAATACAATGAAACCATGGTAACTACAGATGAAATCGGGTTCTTCGGATCATATTGCCACAATATAACCTTAGAAACTGCTCCAGAAGAATAACCACCACATCTCTTCTTTTCTTTTTTATTTAAATTTTATAATTTAGTATATGAATCAAATTTTATCGAATACTTTTTTAGCTATTTTATATGCATCATCATAACTAGTTATCATATTTTGTTTTTTTAATGAGGGTAATGATGTTTCCTTGTATTCTTGAAATTCTGGTAGACACTCTTCTTTCTTTTCAAGAGGGCTGATAAATGATAACTCACCGGATGATTCCAGTGCTCTGAGTTCTTTGACAATATCTGGTTCATCAATCAGTGGCTCCATGAATTCATCATCCTCCATTGAAAATGGTTCGGATAAATCTGGTTCGTGATGAAATAAATCAAGTTCATATTGAATTTCCCCGTTTAAATCCCATTCATGCCATGGATCAATCTGTTTCTTTTTATAGGCTTTTTTTCGATATCGGCCCATTGTTACTCTCTCAACCTCACGGAATTATAAATGAATTTGTCTTTAAAAAAGTACTCTTTTTTTTCAACATGTTCATATCGAATCAAAAGACTCTAATATCAAATCATCTTACCATGCAATCCCTATGAAAATCACACCGACTTGTGTTCCATGTTTGATTAAACGAATCATCTTTGAAGCAGAACAAAGCACTAATGATGAAAAAAAGAAGACAAAGGCAATTCAGCAGGCCTGTCTTTTGCTTTCACAAGATTATGATCCAGAAAAGGTAAGTGCGATTGTGGCGACAAAGGTTCATCGAAAAGTCTATGATTTGTTAGAGGAAAATGATCCATATCAGGAACTAAAGCAGAAAAGTAATGATATTGCTCTTTCGTTAGTTCCACGTGTTGATGAATTGATTAAGCAATCAAATGATCCGTTGAAGATGAGTATGATCGCTTCCATTGTAGGAAACACCTTGGATTTTGGTATCGATGGGGCAAGTGCTTCTCCAGAAGAGTTAACCTCTTTGTTTGAATCGTTAATCAAAGAAGATCTCGGTTATGATGATACAAAAAAGATTGAAAAGATAGTGCAAAACAGCAAAAACATTATTTTGTTTACTGATAACTGTGGTGAGATCGTATTTGATAAGCTTCTCTGCAGAGAAATCAAATATTTTAATCCAGCCCTCAGACTTACCTTAGTGGTAAAGGGTGAACCAGTGTTAAGTGATGCTACGATGAAGGATGCTGTTGATCTTGGCTTTGAGGATGTGGTTGATGAGATTTTTACCACTGGTTGTTTTGCGGTTGGTGTTGATTTTTCAAGGATTCCACCAAAAGTTGCACAGCGTCTAAAAGAAGTAGATCTTATCATCTGCAAGGGCATGGCAAATTTTGAATCATTCTCCGAAACAAAGTTTGTTCCAATTGCCTATTTATTACGAACGAAATGTCAGCCTATTGCCCGTAGTTTACAGGTTCCAAAGGATAAAAATATTATTAAACTGTATTCTTAGATTCTTATCTTTGGGTCCATTCGGCGAGTTGTTCGTATTCGGTAAATATTTTCTTTCGGGAAAGCGTGGTGGCAACCATTGTTGTGATAATGCCACCGCTGACGATCATTAAATAGACGATGATCTGATACTCTGCTGCTACCAGTGGGTCAGTACCGGCGATTAAGAGCCCTGCCATGGCACCAGGGATGAAGATGACTCCAAGGGTTTTTAATCGATCTATGGTGGGAATGAGGGCAGCTCTGATGCTTAACCGGTTGAATTCTTCAATGGCCTTTTTGCTAGGTATACCAAGGGAAAGCATTGATTCGATAGCGGTTTTGTTAAGCTTGATTTCTCGAGCTAGTCGATCAAGAGCAAGTGAGCAGATGGACATGCTGTTGCCAAAGGCCATTCCAGCAAGTGGTATGATGTATTGAGGCTGTAAAGGCATTGCCCGAGATAGTGCTAGGACACTAAGGGCAACACTAGCTCCTGCGAGAATGGATGGAGTGGTCACCTGGAATGCTTGTGGCATATGAGTTGCTCTTTTCGCACTGGTATGACCTCCAACTATAATCATGGTGAGAATGAGTATCCAGATGAGAAAGACCCAATAGGGGCTTTCAAAAAGAAAGGTGAGAAAAAGTGCAATCAGAACTAGTTGTCCACCTCCTTTTAATATGGCATAGCTGAATTCCTTTCCAATGCCTAGTTTTTTGAAATAGGATATAATGATTACAAGGATAAGAAGACTGGAAGTAGCAAGCAAAATGTATAGTCCTTCTAATGGAGTATAGGGTATTCCCATGGTTAGTATGCCTCCTGCCATTGGAATTGTTCTGGGGGTGCAATCGTGGTGATGGTTCCTTTTTTTAGGTTAGCTATGCGGTCACTAACTCGTTTTGCTTGGTTTACATCATGGGTGACCCAAAGAACAGTGAGCTTGCGTTGTTTACTGAACCGGGTGATGCGTTGTTCAACGGTTTCAAGGTTTTTAGGATCAATTCCTGTAGTGGGTTCATCAAGTAGAAGGATTTCTGGTGAAAGTGCAAGTGCACGGGCAAGGGATACTCGTTTTTTTTCTCCCCCGGACAGTTTTTCTGCGTTTTTTGAGAGAAATGATAAGGAAAGACCAGTATCAGTGAGACTTTCGTTGATCCTATTTATGTCATTTTGATGATGAACAGTGAGTGCAAGGGAAATATTGTCTTTTACGGTTCCTGGAAACATGATGCTTTCTTGTGGGACGAGGATAATGTTTTTTCGAAGATCTACTGGTGGGATTTGTTTGATGTTTTGTGATTGATAGGTAATGGTTCCTCGGTCTGCTTCGATGAGTCGGTTGATACATTTGAGAAGTGTGGTTTTTCCTCCGCCTGATGGACCGACTAAGGAAATGATTTCTCCTTTACTGATGCTGAGGCTAATATCATTAAGTATCTGGGTCTTCTGGAGTTGTTTTGAGAGATGATTGATTTCAAGGATGTTCATCGTGTGGTCACCTCTCTTGAGAGTTCCTTGATGAAATCGATGAGTTTATGTAGCGTTTCTTTGCCTTTTTGTGTGGTATGGTATTGTTTTCGTTGTTTCCCATTCACATTGATGACTTGAGTGGTAAGGAGGCCATTTTCGGTGAGATGATGAAGAATGGGATAGAGAGTTCCTGGGCTGATAACGTATCCATGGGAAGCTAGTTCTGCAATCATTCCTGCTCCATGGATGCCGTCGGTATCATAGGTGGCATGATGTAGAATGTGAACTCGGATGAAGGCTAGTAGTATTTTTCGTTCAATCATCATTATCGTTTTTCGATATCGATTTTCGATATTTAATTGTTGTGAAAGAAAAATTTCTATTTATTAGATCTTACAGGCACATTTCAGAATGATTTCCTCCCAGGTAATGACCGCAAGGAGTGCTGCGACCAACTGCAAGCAGATGAAGATAATAGCATCAATACCTTGAATACCTGCGGCTGAATAGGTAAAGATACGAGCGATGGTGACCTGGGGATTGGCAAACATGGTGCTTGATGTCGCAAGAAGCATCCCTCCTACTAGGAATCCAACTACCAGGCTAATACGGGTTGATTTTTGATGAGCTAGTGACATGATACAAAGCACTAAAATGAAGGTCCCTAAGAGTTCACCAACATATGCACCTCCAGAGCGTTGAATCGTTGAAACCGCGATCAACTGGGGAATGGTTTCATAATACATTAGATGGGTAAGAAGCATCCCAGTTATGCCTCCTCCGATTTGAAAAAGGCTATATCGACCTGCTTCCTTCCAACTCATGTCTTTGTTGATAGCAAAGGCAATGCTGACCGCGGGGTTGAAATAGGCCGTGCAAATGGGCCCAAAGATTTCAATTAACGCAAAAAGAACAAACCCAACTGCGATAGCATCGGCAACCACGGCAATCGCAAGATTTGATTCAAAGATTTCAAGAAAAAGAATCATCGGGGAAATCGCTGCAACCACAAGAAACATTGATCCAATGAATTCACAGGCATGTAGATAGAATCCTCTTTTGGATATTCCTTGTTGCATTGGTACCGCTCAATCATTTATTTTATGAATCACAAAAGGTTTCTTTGATCCATTGTTCAATCTCATCTCTTGTCTTTCGAAAAGCATCTTTCTTTTCTTTTTTGGTCCCGGTCATTGAAGAGGGATCTTGGAAGCTTTGATGAAGAACTTTTTTCCCAGGGTAAAAAGGACAGATCTCTTTTGCTTGATCACAGACAGTAACTACATAATCAAAATCATTAGTTGATAGGTCATCAATATGTTTTGAGTATTGATTCGAAATATCAATATCGATTTCATTCATCACCTCAATTGCTAAGGGATGAACCTCTGTTTTTTTGATCCCAGCACTGAACGCTTGAAATCTGGACCCGCAGAGGTGATTGATGAGTCCTTCGGCTATTTGTGATCGACATGAGTTATGGCTACAGATAAAAAGGATTTGTCTTTTTTCCATGACTCACTCTCCACCTATGATCAGAGATTACAATCGGTAGCTGGTCCTGGTGGATCTAAATCAATATGTTCACCGGTGACCATATAAAATATTTTTTCAGCCATTTTCACTGCATGATCTCCGCAGCGTTCAAGATACCGGGAAACCATAATATAGCGGGTGCAGCGTTTAATGGTCTTTGAATCCTCCATCATATAGGTCAAACATTCCCTGAAAATGGAATAACGGAGTTCATCAACCGTTTTTTCTCGTTTTGTAAAGCCATCAATGGTTTCTACATTTTCATTTTCGAAAGCGGTGAGTGCATCATTAATCATACTGTCGACTTCTTTTGCCATGTATGGAATGCTCACCAGTTCCTTCACATGTGGTTTATCAGATATTTCAAGGGTGATATTTGCAATATCTTTCCCGTAACGACCGATTCGTGCCAGGTACGTAATCATTTTCAGAATGGTAGCCATTTCTCTCATGTCTTTGGCCATGGGTTGAAACAGCGTTAGTAGTTTGAGTGCATCTTGTTCGATTTCCTCATCCATACGGGCAATATCTGTTTTACAATCTAGAACATCTTTAGCTAAGTGTACGTTTTGATCCTTTAAAGCGGAAACTGATTTCCTAAGCATATCTTGAGCAAGGTTACCCATCGTTACTACTCTTTTTTTTAGGGATTCTAGCTCATCATGAAAATCCTCAACCATGTTTTCCATTTCTCCTTTTTTTATCCAAATCGTCCTGTTATATATTTCTCAGTGAGTTCTTCTTTTGGGTTCTCAAATATTTGTTCGGTTTCTCCGAACTCAATAAGTTTCCCAAGGTACATATAAGCGGTGTAATCACTGACTCGTGCGGCTTGTTGCATATTATGGGTTACAATGACCACCGTGTAGTCTTTGACTAGAACCTTCATGAGTTCTTCAATTTTTGCAGTTGCAATGGGATCAAGTGCACTGCAGGGTTCATCCATAAGAATGATATCTGGTTCAATGGAAAGAGCTCGAGCGATGCATAACCGTTGCTGTTGGCCACCAGATAGCCCCATTGCTGATGAATCAAGTCGATCTTCTACTTCCTCCCAGATAAATGCATCTTTTAAACATTGTTTAACAATTTGATCGAGTTGTTTCTTCTTTTTGATCCCATGAATCCGGGGTGCATAGGCAATGTTTTCATAGATACTTTTTGGGAAGGGATTTGGTTTTTGAAAGACCATGCCTACTCTTTTTCGTAATTCAACGACATCATAATTTTTTTTATACACATTTTTATGATCTAATACAATTTCTCCTTCTACCCGGCATTTATCGATGATATCATTCATTCGATTCATACAACGCAAAAGTGTTGATTTTCCACATCCTGATGGACCGATTATAGCGGTTATCTTGTTTTCATAAACAGGCATTGAGACTTGTTTTAATGCTTGTTTAGTATCATACCAGAGATCAAGATTTTTGACCTCCATTTTTAATGATTGGTTTTTGCTCATATTTGTCACCTTGATTTTTTAGAATTCAACTCTGAATTTTTCTCTTAATAAAATCGAAATAGCGTTGAGTCCAAGAACAATCGAAAGGAGGAGAAACGCTGTGGCCCATGCGTTTTGTTCCACCTCATAGGCACCAATATAATAAATGAGTTGTAGGAGATGATAGGGAAGTGCTTGAAAGGGAGCAAATAAATCTGGAATTAATGGTGCGCCGATAAATACTGCGCCGAGAAAGAGAATAGGTGCTGTTTCTCCAGCAGCTCTTCCAAGACCAAGAACACCACCAGTTATAATACCTGGGAGGGCTGGAGGGAGCACTACTCGTTTAATGGTTTGCCATTTTGATGCACCGAGGGCATAGCTCCCCTCCCGAATACTGTTTGGAACGGATAGTATTGCTTCTTCGGATGTTCTGATAATAATTGGTAATGTGAGAAAGGTTAAGACAAGTATGCCATTGAGTAGGCTGAATCCAAAGATTGAGACAAGTAATGCATAGGCAAAGAGACCAAAAACAATTGATGGCACTCCTTGTAAAATGTCAACAGCGATACGGATGGTTCGAACGATCAATCCACCTCGTGCATATTCGGTGAGATATACTGCTGCACCAATTCCCAAGGGTAAGGTGACAATTCCTACACCGATGATGAGGCTAATGGTTCCAATGATATTTTTGACAATACCTCCTTCTGCACCATGTCTGCTTACATCTTGAGTGAGAAATTCCCACGATACACCTCCAACCCCGTTAATTAGGATGGTACTTACAATGATGAATAAGGGATAAAGGACAATTAATACTGAAAAGATGAGAACGAAATACGCTGAGTATTGTTTTGATTTTCTTCCAAAATCATAGAGAAGATTGAAACTGAATTTTATGCTGAATATCCCAATGATGATCAATAAAAGAGATACCATTAAAAATTTCAATAAGGATGCGCTCATTTCATAAGGTCTTAGATCGTAGGCAGGTGGCAGATTCGGCAGATAATATGAAAATAAAGCGAGTAATAAAGTGAAAAGTAACATTGGAATTAACTTTATTCTCACGTTGATCTTTAGATAGGAATAGACACATTGGATGATGAAAAGTATTGTTAAGGCTGAAAACATGACTCTAACGATGGTATCTCCAATGTAATAATTTAACACAGTTGATATAAAACCAGTAAGAATAAGAAAAATTGAAAACAGTATTGTACAAACTGGTAAAAGAATTCTTGTGGTCAATTTTTCTTTATCAAAGAAACGTTGTAATCCAGTGACAAGTTGATTCTGTATTGATGAAACGTTCATTTCTTGCTTTAGCCCCCTTTATATTTTTTCTCAACTTGTTCCTTAAGTATGTTTGATACCACACTCATTGTCCCTACAATGATGAATAGTATGACACCGCAGGCAAATAAGGAGTAGGTTTGAATCCCTGTGGCTTCACCCATTTCTAATGCAATAATTGAAGTAAGGGTTGATCCGGATTCAAAAATATCAAATGGTGGAATAGGTATCTGCATGATGTTTCCTACGACTAAAGAAACGGCCATGGTTTCTCCGACGGCTCGACCCATACCCATGATAACAGCAGCGCTTATTCCAGAGATGGCAGTAGGAAATGTGATTTTTTTAATAGTTTCCCATTTCGTTGCGCCGAGTGCAAGCGATGCTTCTTTTAGATCTCTTGGCACTGCTTTTAATGCATCATCGGATATACTGATAATGATTGGTAATGCCATTACTCCAAGAATAAGAGCTCCAGCGAGAAGTGATATTCCCTTTATCATATCAAATGTGGGCTGGAGATAGTGAACTAGTAATGTTGCTCCAAGAAATCCATAAACAATCGAAGGAATACCCGCAAGAAGCTCAATGATTGGTTTCAGCATCGTTCTTACATGGTAGGGTGCAATCTCAGCAAGAAAAATTGCCACTATTAAACCAAGAGGTATAGCTATAATCATTGCTCCGATGGTAACAATAGCGGTGCCAAAAAGAGCTGATCCAATTTTGTAAACTTCCCTTGGAACGCTCCATTCTGCTTCAAATATGCTGAAGCCATATTCCTGAAATGCAGGTAATGCTTCACTAAATAAGAAGTAGATGATGAAAAAGACAATAAAAATAGAGACTGCTGCTAAGATAAAGAAGATTGATTTTACGATATCTTCTTTCAATCCTCTTTTAAGCAGCATTTATTTCACACTCAGAGATAATGGACAAATATTCTATCTCTAGAGAATTGAGATGAATCCTTCTTCTACAACGATTTCCTGACCATCTGCACCTTGAACGTAGTCGATGAATTCTTTTACCAGTCCAGTTGGTTCTCCAAGTGTATACATATGAAGACTTCTTGAGATTGGGTATGATCCATCTTTCACGGTAGCAGTTGATGGTATTGTTCCATCTATAGAAACTGCAGGACAGGTATCTTCGTTGACGTATCCTAGTCCAACATATCCAATTGCTTGTTGACTTCCTGATACTGCTGTTACAACGTTTGCGTTTTCTTGGTTGACATTATCAACAGCAAGGGTTCCACCGTCTTCCTCAAAATCCTCAAGTGCATAACCTGTTGCATTTTCGATGAGTTCAACAAATGTTGCTCGAGTTCCAGATGTTGATGCTCTGTCGTTTACATAGATTTCTAGATCAGGACCACCAAGTGCATTCCAGTTTGATATTTCACCAGTGTAGATCTGATAGACTTCATCCATTGTTAATGCTGTTACGCCACTATCATGTACATTTGGACTTACTACTACGGCAATTCCATCGTATGCAACCACATTATCAACAAGATCTGAGAGTTCTACTCCTTCAATGTTTTCAACATCACTTGCTTTTGCTCCTCGAGAGGCGTCACCGATATCAACTTCTCCATTGGCAACAGATTTAATACCAACAGATGATCCTCCACCAGCAACAGTGATTTGCACGTTTGGATTGGCGGCCATATATTCTTCAGCACATGTTTCTGCGATTGGCAGTACTGTTGATGATCCTTTTATCGTTACTGTGGTTTCTTCATTATTGTTGTCTGTACATCCACTTAACAGTGTTGATGCGAGTGCAACAATCGTAATTATCATCAGCGTTTTAGTTAGGAATTTTTTATTTCCCCCGTTCATGGTTATCACTCGCCTCAAACATTAAAATTTTAATATATAGTTTATCTACATATAATATATTGATAAATATAGAATATATAGTTGAATAGAGAGATATAGAAAACCTTAAAAAACAGAGTTATATCCTATATTTACTGGAGGCGCAAACGTTATGGAAATTCGCCGAGTACAAATGACTGGTGGATCATCATATATCATCACCCTTCCAAAAGACTGGGTGAAAACAGTAAATATCAGTAAAAACGACCCGATCGGATTACTTCAACAACCTGATGGAACATTGCTAGTCACCCCAAAAACCGATAAAGAACATGTTAAAAAAGGTATTTCTTTTCATGTGGAGAATGATGAAGATCAGAATTATCTTTTCCGAAAGCTGATAGGTGCATACATTTCTGGATTTAATTCCATCACGGTTGAGTCAAAACCCCGGATTCAGCCAAAGACAAGAACAACCATTAGGAAATTCATACAAAGTACAATTGGCCAGGAAGTAGTTGAGGAAACAGACACTTCAATCCGGATAAAAGATTTGCTTAATCCTTCAGAAATGCCATTTCATCGTACCATTAAACGAATGCACATCATTGTAAAAGGAATGTATGAAGATACAATCACTGGGCTGAAAACAAAGGATAAGGTCATTGCTGGGGATGTTATTAGACGAGATAGTGAAATAGATCGACTACATTGGCTAGTGGCTAGACAACATCGAATCATCCAACAAAATGTAAACTTTGTTGAAAAGATGGGTATTACCGTAGGAACTGCAACAACTGCCTATTTGATAAGCAGAATACTAGAAAGAATTGGAGACCACACAAATCGAATAGCAAGTTATGTCATTTTATTGTTGAATGAAGAAATCAATGAAGATATCATCAATAAGCTGGAAAAAGCAAGTATGCAATCGTTGCTTCTTTTAAATAAAAGTATTGGAGCATTCACAAAAAAGGAAATCAAAGAAGCAAATGAAACAATTGATTTGTCTGATACTTTGGAAACAATGTGTGAAGAAATTGATAAATTAGCATTAAAACAAGACCCACCAGCAGCAATTTCCCTTGGATACATTGTGGAAAGTATTCGACGTATCGGTGAATATGCTGAGGATATTTCTGAAACGGTGATTAATCATTTGATTGGTGAAGAAAAAATTTAAAAGAACAACAAAAAATTGGTGATAAAGATCAGCATTATTAAGATAAAATACTTTTTTTCTATATAGATTATTTACGTAATAATTATATACGAAATAGTATAAATTTTAATTAATGCTAAAAAAGAACAAAAAAAAGATTCGTCGAAAATCAATTCCCATTGTGTTCATTCAAGAAATATAGACCGTGAGACTAATGTTGTTTATCGTGCTATCATTGCTCTGAGCCAATCAGCAACATTTTCCGCATGATCTGCGATATCATCAACCCAATCTGCAATTTTTAGTAGATGGTACACATCCATAGGTGAGAGATCTCTTTCAATTCCATAGATACCTTTAGTCATTTCGTATTTTTTCTTATCAGCTTTATGTTCATATTCATGGACTTTGTAAATGAATTCCTTTGTTTGATCTCGTTCCCGTTTGACAAAACTTGTTTCTACCAAGTCCTTAATGTTTTCAACAGCATCCTCCATTGCTTTTACGGTTTTCATAACCAGTTTTGAATGATCAATGAAAACGGGTTGAAGTGATGTTGGAATTTTTGTATGCCTCATATTTAGCATATGAACAAGGCTATCAGCATGATCAAGGATGGCATCTTGTTCCCGAATAGCCCACATAAATTTTCCCTTATCAACTGGCATAAATAATGAACTAGGTAGATGATTTCTCAGATTACTTTTAATAAGGTCTGCTTCATGTTCAATGATTGAAATTTTCTTTGTTAACGCCGAGAAATTATGATAATCTCCTTGGTAATATTTTATTAATCCTTCCCCAAGTAAATCGATACATTCCCGTACCTTTCCCATATGATCTAAAAGTTGAGAAAATGGGGTTTTTCTTCGATAGGTGTCCATCACGGGTGCTCGAAAATGATTTGATTTTTCTTCTCCTTCCATATGTTCTTTACCTCCATTTAGTTATAAAAATATTGTTGTTAACAAGAGGAATAATCCAATACTTGTTGCTGCGGCAATTGGTAACGTAACAACCCAGGAAACAATGATTTTTTTAATGATTCTTAAATCAATTGCTTCTAAACCTCTGGCGAGACCAACACCTATGACTGCTCCAACAACGGTATGTGATGTTGAAATGGGAAGACCAAGTTTTGATGCTACGAGAACCGTTGTTGCTGCACCGAAATCAACTGAAAATCCACGAGTGTTTGTTAAACTGGTTATTCGATGCCCAACAGTTTCCATTACCTTTTTACCCCAGGTAAGACAACCAAAAGCAATACCAATCCCACCAAGTGCGAGAAGCCAGTATGGTACTTGTGCGGAAACACTCATCTCTCCATTTTGTGCTAATGGGATGATTGCAGCAACTGGCCCAATCGCATTTGCGACATCGTTTGCACCATGGGCAAATGCAACATAACATGAGGTACTAATCTGTAGTTTTCTAAAGATACCTTCTACGGTGGCGTAATCTTCTATTGATTTTGCTTGAATATTTCGTAGTAAAAATAATGAGCTAATGATAACGATGATTGCAATAAAACCTGATACAATCATGGCATCACGAAACAGGGTTATACCTATTCGTTCACTCAATGAGGTCTCAAGCAACAATGATGAGACAATTAAAAACGCAGTTACTCCCATAATAAAAGGACCGACGATTTTTGCTGCCTCAACTGGTTTTTCTTTGGCAAAGATGAGTTTTACGATGAGCTTGAACACAAGAAATGCTAAGATGCATCCGAAGAGTGGTGAGAGAACCCAGCTTAAGGCAACTGATCCTATCTTTCCCCATTGCACACAGGTGATTCCACTTGCGATGAGTCCAAAGCCCATTAATGCACCAATTACTGAATGAGTAGTTGATATCGGCATTTCATACCAGGTGGACAGCGTAACCCATAAAGCTGCAGCAAGAAGTGCAGAAACAAAACCGAATAATAAAATCTGGGAGTTACAGATCATGGAGACATTTACAATTCCTCCTTTTACCGTTTCGACAACGTGTTCTCCAACAAAGACTGCGCCGATGAAATTTAGAACTCCTGCGATGAGTACTGCTTGTTTGAAGCTGATTGCTTTGGCTCCTACTGCTGATGCCATTGAATTAGCGACATCGTTTGCACCGATGCTCCATGCCATGTAGAGGCCAATAGCTGCCGCTCCACCGATGATTAATATTGTGTATGAGTCAACGATACCTTGATTCCCCCTATAGTTTCCTCACTTGCCTCGTAAATGTGCTGGGATGTATATAATCTATATAGAAAAAGATAACGAAATTATCAGCGTTAGTATGGATATCAATAATTGTGTATGATTGAAGGTGGGATTAAAAATATAGGAAGAAAAAGTAACATATAATTCCTAATCTAGATACACATATTCCTTAGTTACCGGATCAAAAGCGATTTTTTCACCAGTGAGTTGCGCATCATAACCGGGATATCCATAGGAACCAGCGGTGGGATCTAGGACAACACTTTGTTTTCCTGAGATGGAATATGTTGAGATGGTATTATTTTTGAATAAGGAATAAAATGATGGCTTGAAATATTGTTGAATTTCAATTTCTATTTGCGTTGGTCGGAATCCATCATTGGAAAGAATTATTCCCCCATAGGTAACCATGGTGCAGCTATCATTTACCATTTGTTTATCGAGATATTCACAGTCTGAGACAATAGAAAATGATGTATCATTTACAAATGAATTAAAA
>CAZQMI010000019.1:0-10467 GCA_964594475.1 uncultured Thermoplasmatales archaeon | reverse complement strand
TTTTAGAGGGGACAAGATAGATATCGATAGGACGATCAGATGTAATCAGATAGGTAAAGGTAAGGGATTCAAAAGATTTAGAGAGGTTACTGCCGTTTCCTCCATAGTACCAGCTGGTTTGACGGTTTAAATTGATGGTTTCAAAAAGATGCTGTCTAATGTCCTTGTTATTATCTTTTTCCACCTGTGAGATAAGTGATTGTTCAATATATGTCCAGAGTGAATCAGTATCGATATCAATGGCGAGAGCATAGGCATGGGTATCGGTAAGCACCATATAGCAGGGGATATCAATGTTTTCAAGCAGTGAAATAAGTAAGATGGTAAGATCCTCGCAATCTCCACCTTTTCGTTGCATGGTCTCCTGAGGCGTTTGGATGATTTCTTCATCTTCAGGATCTGCTAGATAGGTGTAATTTTCCACGATGTGTCTATAGATAGTATTGACTTTACATTCATCATCAGCAATGTCACAATTAGTGATGAGTGATTGAGCATAGCCTTGTAGTACTGGATTATCTAGGTCGATTTCTTTTAGATATGGATTTGCTCTCATCACCACAGGATCTAGATCAAAGTTTGAAAGCGTTTCGAAACAACCTGTTGTAGAGCAGATGAGGATAAGGACACAAAGGTACATAATCAGCAGATTAGTCTGTGTTTTCTTTTTTTTCAGATGGATTTCCTCCATTGAATTCTTCCTTTCATTTTCCTCAAAATATATTATTCATTTGTATAACACACATAAATATCAACTTCTACCATATTCATCTCCTCATCGAAGAAATGATGGACGAAATAAAGGTTTCCCTGATCGTCAAGGGTAGGTTCCCCCGCGAAATTGGAAACGATCTCCTCCGGTATTCCCCAGGTGCCATTTGCTTGCTTTATCGACCGGTAAACAGCTGGGCCAGTATATCCCATATTGCTTTCCCGGGTGAACCAAAGCTCTTTTCCATTGGATGTAATAAATGGTCTGGAATCATCTTTTTCCGTACTAACCGGGGCACCTAAGAGTGTTGGTCCCGTCCAGGTGTTATCAATAAAAGTGGTGGTGAAAAGATCATAATCACCAGTTCCAGTGGTGTTTTCACGATGAAAATAGAGGGTTTTTCCATCTGAGCTGATATGCATTTCACCAATGTTGTATTCATCATTGAGCAGTTCTCCAGCGTTTTGGATGTTCACCCATTCATTGTTTTGAAATTCAGCGGTCCAAATATCTCCATCTTCTCCATAGTTTCCCACTCGAAAAGATGCAAACCAGAGTGTGTTATCTTGATAAAACGGTGCTCCATCTAAGGCAAGTTCTTTGCCAAGCTTCACTCTACTAGGCTCGGTCCATGCACCTCCTTGTTTTTGACTCCACCAAATCCCGGTGACACCATCAAGTAATTGTTCATTATGAGGGATGGTTACATCGGGGGTGAAGAAAAAGAAAAAAGTCTTTGCATCCGGGGTGATAAAGCAGGCATCTTCTCCGCCAGCGGTGTTTATTGGCCCGGGCATGGGAACAGGATCTGCCCATGAGCTGTTATGAACCACAGGTACGAAAAAATCCATCTCTGGAGTATACTTAACTGCATCAGCAGGAATGCTTTCTTCTCTTGTTCTTTCCTCAACACAACCGGTGAAAAAAAGAATTGTAATAAGTAACATGCTCACAGTTGTCAATGGTTTTTTCATTTTGATACAACCCTAAATATATAAATTTTTATTATTTATCTCATTGATTTATGGATCATCATCTATTTATCCAACAATTATGTTCATCTTATAAAAACTACGGCTGTCAAAATTATGGCATATCCTGGTAAAAATAAATTCATTTTTTCTGGTACTTTTGTTTTGCAAATAAATAAAATCTTGACGGGAAAATGAAAAATAATAGATGTTAATCATACAATGAATTATAATAACATTGATTTTTTAGATCATAATCGATAATTTTTTCTCCCATTTCCTTTTCAATATTGATCACATTTACGGTGATATTATTTCCATCGATATCAATGATATTGAAGGTATGCCCAAAATGAGCTCGTGTACGCGTACAGGAAAACGTTCCCGCATTGACCAGTAATGTTTTATGGATCTGTACCGCATAGGGAACATGTCGATGTCCCATTAATACTAGAGGCACTTGATGTCTGAGGATGATATCAAGTGTTTCCCCGGCATCTTCAATGATATTGGTCTCTCTTCCAGAGTTGGGAATGGGGATGAGATGATGATGGAATCCGATAATGGTAAGGTTTTTGTTTTTATTGATGCCCTCTTCGATTAATCGATGTCTTCCTCTTCCCAGATGTCCATCGTTTCGATCTGGTTCACTTGAGGCAAGTCCAACGAAGGTGATCTCATCAATGGGTTTGATAAAATCGGGTGCACCAAAAAACTCTGGAAAGAGTTTGAATCCCAGGTTTCGTTCATCATGATTTCCAGGGATGATGATTTTTTCACCATTGATTTCTTGTAGATATGTTTCAGCGAGTTCATATTCTTTTAGAAGACCCATCGTGGTCAGATCACCGGTGATGAACACTAGATCTGCATTATATCGATTAAGCAGAGTGGTTGCCTTTCTAAACATTTCAGGGTTGAAATCGCCTCCCTGGTTGCAGTGGATATCTGAGATATGTGCGATTCTCATGATTGATTGCAATTAAAAAACAAGGAAATATACTTATTGGTTTTATTTTTGTATTTGAAATAAGATAGTATCACAATAAATCAATCTCATGGTAGGTTTGATGAAAAGAAGGGTAGACATATAGGATCTCTATCTAAAAGGAAAGTGATGATCGTGTTAAAAATTTCATGAAGAAACCCTTGATTGTTTCTTTGTTTTGGCATGGTGACTGTTAATGGTTGGGACCAATCACTTTGAAATCCAAATGTGTTCATTGCTTTTACTGATACGATGTAGGTTCCATTTTCTTCCCATCGGTGTTGGATGGTGCAGGGTTGATCTGAATCATAGAAATCTGTCCATTCATCAACCTGATAGTCTCCATTCCAGTCCCATCCATATTGAATTCTGGTGTGTGCATTGGTCTGAGTTGTGTAGATATAGGATTGTCCCACTATCCCAAGCCCTGGTCCTTTTGGTTTCTGAGGTATTGATGGGTGTAATAGTGGGTACATGATTGGATAGTTGTCCTGATTGTCATTTCCAGGGATTAAAACCGGGGTGTCTCCGATACCATCATTGTTTTCATCAGATCCATCATAATACGACCAGTAGTTCCCACCTAATCCAGCTCCGTTATCCCATTGATTATCACCATAATCAATCGCGTCGTCATTGATGATGTTGTTATGATAGATACTATTACCGATACTATCTTCAAATAAAATAGTGATTCCCTGTTTCAGGTTCTCAGAAATAGTATTTTTGCTAATGATGTTTTGGTCACTATCACCTAAATGGATACCGTTGAATAAATTCAGGGTGATGTCGTTTTCCATGATTTGATTTCCAGCTCCGTTCATTATATGTATGCCGTTCCATTTGTTTGATTCGATTGTGTTTTTTCGAATAGTGATATCGGTGTTGTTTTCATGGTTGATTTTGATGCCATCGATGGAATTTGAGTAGATCTCATTATCTTCGATGAGATGATGACGACAGTGATTATTGAGTTGAATGCCATCTTTTCCGTTGAGCGCTATGGTGTTTTCTTTGATCTGGTGTTGGGTTGTTTCAAGAAGATAAATACCTTGAAATCCGTTTTCTTTGATGATATTGTCAGAAATAATGTTTTCATTTGTTGCAAGCAGTATGATTCCATCGATTTGATTTGAAAGAATATAGTTTTGTGATATGATAGTGCTACTGCAGTTGTTTACTAGGATGCCATAGTAATTTGCAATGATTCCATTTTCTATGATGGTGTTGTTATCACTTATGATAAAGATGCCCGCATTCGGATACATGCTCCCACTGTGTTGGATGATGAAGCCGGAAAGGATGGTGTGTTCGGTTTCGATTCGGATCACATCTCCAATCCCTCCTCCGTCGATGATGGGATGATCGGAATCATTTCCTGATCCGAGTTCATAAGGTTTCCCTTGAATACTGAGATTTGGTTGTTTGATGAGTAGCTGTTCATGGTAGGTTCCACTGTAGACATGGATGATGTCACCTGGTTGGGCGGTATCAATGGCTTGCTGAATGGCGGTAAAGTCACCATCTCCTTCATCATCAACGGTGTATGTTTGTTGTACGCTCTGGTTATGTGTGTTGATGTGATTTGATTGACCAGATGGGGAAAAACAAACACTTCCAAGGATGAAAATAATGATAACATATACACTGGTTTTCATTGATACATTGCACCTCACAGATCTCATCAAAAAAATAATTTATATGATTTACGATATTATTATCTGTCATTGTCGAATTTTCTTGATCATTATCAAAAAAAAGAGAAAAAAACAATTTAGTTTTATTAGAGATAGCGTTGAAAAAAACCCCAGATATGATCACAGGCATTGAAATCATAACAGATCTTTCCCACCAAGGATTCATAAAGATATTTTCCTCCATCTGGCCAGGTATGCCCGCCTCCTTTGATTATGTAATAAAGCACCGCTGTTCCATCAGTTCCATTGCCATAATAGTAACTTACCACCCGGCATCCGTCAGTGGGATCCTCATCAGAAAGATATGTTTTCACTGGCATAGTGCTGCAGTTGTTATGAGTAGTCCAATATGATACGGTGTCATTCATAGAAACAACGGTTCCATAGGATTGTTGGAAGATAGTGATCTTTCCTCCTTCAAAGGGAACAAGTGGATCATCAGTTCCTGCTATGAGAAACACTGGAATCGGTTCCGATGGTAAGCATTGTTGATAAAGATCAACATGAAGAGCAGAAACCACCGGTGCGATGGCGGTGATCTGATGTGTTGCTTCACAGGCCAGCCGATAGGACATTTGACCGCCATTTGAAATACCAGTTACAAAAACATGCTCTGGATCAATGAAGAATTCATCGGTCAATGCATCTATTAAGGAACGAAGAAAACCTACATCATCCACATCAGGGATGGGGTTGTTTTCAGTACGTCCATCATTCCATCGTTTTTCCAATCCATCAGGGTAGACAACGATAAATCCATGTTGCTCAGAAAGCGTGTTAAACCTTGTTTTTGTTAATTCTTCTTCAGTATGTTCACCGGTTCCTCCCCCACCATGAAGCACCAGAACGAGTGCTGTGAACTGATCAGTTCCATCAGGGATATGAATTCGGTAGGTCCTCAGAAACCCATCATACTCAAATGTCCGAATCTTCGTTTGTTCATCATCGATATCCTTTCTGAAACAACCTGAAAACCCACTACTGATAAGAAAAAGCATGATTAAAATACATATGATCATTAGTTTTTTCATGTTGAATTATTCCTTCTTATTGCCCTATCTGTTTTGGATGTGACTGGAAAAACTCCCACATCATATCTGTTGCATTGATCTCAGTGGTTGGTATGTCTCCATGCTCCCAGCCTTTGCTTCCTCCGGGCCATGAATGTGAGCCATTCACTATGGTAACCAGGCTTACTTCACTGTCATTGATTCCCCCGGTCCAGGTATCAATGATGATGTTTCCCGAGTCACTAATAGTTCGTTGGGGAAAGCTGTTGCATTGATTCTGTTCAAGCCAGAATGAAATGGATTCATTGGTACTCATCCAGTAATAGGTGTTTGATCCGTTATCAATGGGTCTTCCCCCATCATAGGGAACCCGGTGGTCTGCAGTCCCATGAAAGGCCATGACTGACACGGGATAGTCTGGTTCTGGGATCTGCCAGATTGGTTCATTCATTGTTGCTTGTCCTCCGATTTGAGCAGCAATAGGTGCAATCGCTGCGAAGGTATCAGAAAGCATCGCTCCTATTTGGTAGGTCATGATCCCGCCATTGGACAGACCCGTGGCATAGATCATGTTTTCATCAATGCAATATCGCTCTTGTAGATGGATGATGAGTGTGCGGATGTAGCCAACATCATCAATGTTGTGATCTAATGCATAGCCACAGCAGAATCCACAGTTCCAGGTGAGAAATTTCTGTTTTAATTTACCAGTTCCATCAGGATAGACAACAATGAACTCCTCGTCATCGGCCTTCTGAGAGAATCCACTGACTTCTTCGATGTTTTCTGCATTTCCTCCGCCACCGTGAAACACTAGAACCAATGGATACGCATTTGACGGGGAATAGGTGTCAGGAAGATGTAAAATATAACTTCGTCTCAGTCCATCATGGATGATATAATCTCGCTGTTGAATGCAGCCAGATAATTGTGTAAAAAGAAGAAGACTGAATACGATGAAAAAGATAAGAACTGGTGAGGTCTTTTTCATTTGTTTCATTGGGTTAAAAATCAGTGTTTTTTTATAAGTATTTTTTCCCAAATCAGTTCAGATTTCTGGAAAAGAAAGGACCATGTAAGCCATAATCTGTTAAATCGATCACATAATAAGCAGATTGATTCGGATCATATGAGAAAAAGAAGTGATATCATTCCAAATAGGAGGCAGAGGAAACAGATACCAATGGTTATTTTATCTTCACGGTCAAACATGGTCTTGAATCTGAAAAATAATCGCTTTAATAAATATTTTTTACAAATAGTATATATGCTGAATAGAATATCTATAGATATGAAGATCTTTTTTGGATAATACTATGAACAATCATAAGCATATCATCATGATGACGGTGGTTCATAGAATTTGATGAATGTGGTCAACAAATGTTGAAAAATCATTCTCATGGTACTGAACAGGCCCCAGTAAACGTTCGAATTTCGTTTGTAATTGATCTGCGGGTTGAGGATTGATCACATGGATCTGTTTCCGTTTTTGAACCTGACTTTTTTTCAGCATATATTTCATCCACACATCAGCATCTTTCAATGCATACCCAATAAAATAAAGATCATCTGCTTCAGCTAAGAGATCATAAGTGTATTTCCATACTAGCTGTAAATAGATGTTCCGATGGGTTTTGTAATAAAGCGAGGGCGGATGCATCACATAGGATAGTTCTGTTTGATCCTTTAAACAATGCTCAACACTGTGAAGATACCCTGTTGAAAAAATCCGGCTTTCTTTCACCCCCGTAATATACATACTGTTACAAGTCGGACAATGCATCCAGTTAAATGATCCATGCGGTTTCATATATCGAATTCGCTGTTCACCAGGGCTTTCCCAGTGTTCAAATGGTGGACGTGAAATGATTTCATTAGCAAAACTGATCCCGTAGTCCACATAGATATCATTTTCCAGTACATTCATCAATGCTTTATCAAGGAGCAAATCATAATTAAAACTAATAAATCCATATTCATCATTCTGAAAAACTGCATCTGAAAAGAGGACCTGCATCAGTCGTTGATGGGTATTATTGGTATTTCGTGAGCAATGCTCAATAGCAATACCCATAGCCATGATCAATGCCGTTCTTAGCTGACGAAGCATTCGTTGAGAATAATCTGGACCAAAGCTTTGTTCATTATCAATTGCTGCTTCAATGATTCCCAATGCCTCTTCAAAGGTGGGAATTGCGTTGTGATTGACATCATTGATATCAAGATTAAAGAAATCCTTAAAATATGAAGCGATCAATTCCCGAAATTGATCGGATTGATTATCCATGAAATAGCGATACAGCAGTTCCTCTTGAATAGGAAGTCCCTCATCTTTTGAGGCTCCTGCTCCGAAGATAAAGACATGCTTATTCATTGACACCAGTGTTTCTCCAGCATTTCATAGCAACCTTGTGTTAATTAAGATTATGGAAATACCCTGAGTTGACCTATTGGTATGATCTTGAACGAATTTGATAGGATCAGGCTATGAACATAATTAGTTACAATGATCACATGAGAAAAAGAGATGGGGGAAGGGAGAAAAAATGAATATTTTTTCTCATATTGTTTGATAACCAGCCCCCATACTGAAGTAAAAAGGAAAAAAGATTTATTATCCTTATAAAATTATTGATTATAGAGTATATAGAAATGTGGGAGGAAGTGACACCAAGAAATATGATCAAGAAGAGCGGTGCAGTTAAGTATTAAGTGTTCACTGATTAAGGTCAAAATTTTTCTTGCATTTTATGAGACAGCATAGAAAGAAACATCTTTTTTTCCTCATCTGTTTTTATCGTATCAAGTCGGCCGATGTCATAGATGAAATCCACAAGATTTCCCATCATTCGATTAAATACTTCTTCATCTAAATCTGGATCAACTCTGATATCAGGGTAATAAATAGAAAAATTATCATCTCGATCTGAATAAGGGCAATGTTGCCGTTGAATGATTAATGGTGCAGATTTAATATCTTCATCATTGATTTCAATCTTCATAATACCATATTATGATATGATTACGCCTATTTTTATAATTCTTGAATATACTTTATAGTTGCTATATAAACATAGGAGTAAAATGTTTGATTTTTTTTAATCAATTAATGATGTTCTTTAATAATTAATAACAAGCCGTTGATTTTCAATGATCATATAATCTTCAATGATTTTTTGCTCAATATCAATGCTCCCACAACTTACACATCGATGAAAAAGATCATAGTTTTCCGCTTGTACATAACCACATTTCTGACAAATCCATCGCTTCCTCAAAATAACAGTTCCCCCATTTTGATTATGAATGTCTTTTGAAGTTATAAAACTTTGTAATATCATAAATTTATAAAAAAATAAAAATGATATTAGATCCGTTTCTTAATTGGTTCGTATCTAAACGTTTTGAATATTTCTGAAAAATAGCTATAATAATTTGAGGATAAAAATAATCAGAATAAAAGTAGGAATCGAACATAAATGAATCATAAAATATATTAACAATGTTGAATAAAGAAACGTATTGTTGGCAAGGTGAAAAATGTGAAAAACAAAAGTCTCTATCAAAAACTATTAAAAAAACATTATAACCTTCTTCACAAAATTGCATATCAAACAAACATAACCATCGGTCCTGTCAAAATTAGTTCCCCAGATATATTATACAAATTATATAAGAAAAACATTGTCTACAGCTCAGTTTTTCCAGCCCCACGATTACATCTCTTTCACCCAGATAAAATTGAAACAAGACATCGTCGATTGCAGACCGTAATCAATGAAAACCCACGATTAGAAGCAAATGAAAAAATAAGAGAATACAATCATTTGAAAAAAGAATTGATGAATCGGATGAAACAACGTAAAGTGAAATATTCAAACGATACCCGATGGGTGTTTAATCATCTTGTTAAAAAATATGATCGTCTAATATCTCGATATAAGGAAAATCAAATGAACTGATAATTATTACTCATCTAATCATTAAGTATGCTAACAATCAGAAGCGATGATAATAGTTATATCATCCGTACTTCCATTTTCTCTTGCTTTTGCGATTAGGTGATCAATTGCAGTATTAGGTTGTTCTTTATTGATTATCTCTTTTATTTCGTCACCCTGAACAAAATCATGTAATCCATCAGTGCATAGCATAATTATACTTTGATCTGAAAGATTTGTCGAAAACGTATCGACCTCTATTATTTCACTGATACCTAGTGCTTTATTTAATCTATTTTTATTTGGATGATGAAAAGCTTGTTCCTCACTGATGATTCCTAAATCTACTAGTTCCCTAACTAATGTATGATCTTTAGTATGCCAGATATTACCTTTGTTTATTATGTATGCTCTGCTATCTCCAATGTGAGAAATTGTTATTTTTCTTGTATTTTTGTCTATAACAGTAATGACTAATGTAGATGCAATAAGCCTGTTAATTTTTTCACTTTCTGAAAGAATCAGTTGGTTAGCATCCTCATACAAAGTATTTGATGAAATCATAGATGATGATAAATTCATTTTTGAAAATGGCTTTAAGGCAATGCTGCTAGCAATTTCTCCATGTGATAGCCCACCAACACCATCAGCAACAGCAAAAATTGTATAATCATCCAATGATCTGAAAATATAGGAATCCTGATTTTTGTTATGACTTATTCCTTTTTCACTTCGATGAAAATACTGCATGTTATTTCACATTAAATTTAATCAATATAATCATGGCGAATATGTTATTGTTTTCTTCGATTTCAAGTTAAAATTATTTGTTACTACCAAGGTTACATCATATAATCCAGGTGTTTCGAGTATATCCGATTGGATTTTTCTACCCGAGTATAGTTGAAAATGCTGAGTTATATTTTCTCCAGGTAATATTGGATATGAGGAAACAGAGGTTACATTACTTTCATTGATTGGATTGCTAAGATTAAGACAGAATTCAGTTTTATTATCATATATTGAATTATTGTTGATATCCAGGTATGTAAAATTCCCTTGGGTTATATTGACTGCGAATTTATAATTGCCTTCGAATATTTCATCTGAAAAGATATCGTCTGAATCATCAAAATCTCCGTTAG
>CAZQMI010000018.1:0-28905 GCA_964594475.1 uncultured Thermoplasmatales archaeon | reverse complement strand
GTGTAAGCAGCTGGAATGCAACCATACAGTCATATGATACCTATATTGTGGGTGGGCCAGATACCTTTGATTTTGTGATTACCAGCGGTATGGGTGTCTTTGTTGATGTGGCGCAACCAAGCATTTGGTATGGTCAGGGTTAAAAAGAAGGTATCAATATTAATAAAAAAAATATCGAGGGATCAATATGAAACAATATCTTGCAATTACGGTTGTATTTCTTTTATTGATGAGTGGATGGACAGTTTTTATAGCTGTTGGAAGTGGTTTTGATGGACAAAAAATCACCAATCAACAGTTTCATCAGCGTGATCAAGTATTAAATAAAACGGATGTTCCCACTTGGATTGTTGGTGAGGAATGGATATATGAAGCTCATATCTATTCGGATACGGAGGATGGATTTTTTGATATTTCCTCAGATGATCTCAAACTCTTAATTACTGATCGAGGCTTGACCATGCATCAGGACCGGTTTGAACAGATCTACCGAGTACGGATCATCGGTAATATCTCTGGTTCGTTTCAAAGCTCTATTCTTTCAGGTGATGTAACCGGTATGATCAATGGGAATGTGAGTATGCGGCAGGCTGATCTCTCCATGATTGAATCAAACATTACCACCTCAGGGATCATTGAGTATCTCATTATTTTAGAATCTGATTTTGAGATGACATCTACGGCATGCTATTTCCCATCGTTTGAGTATTTTGATTTCCCGTTGAACACCAATGAATCATGGAATATATCAACCACTGCTTATCAGAACAGTTCGTTTTATGTTGAGAACTTCTTTGATAATGCAAGCGAAGGAACGGCATCCATGGATGGCGATGCAAGTTGTTTATCACTGATCAATATCACGGTTCCTGCTGGTGTGTTTACTTCCTTTCATCTGTTATCTCAGCAGGAGAATACCTCTATTGAATCCTGGTATGCACCAGTGGTGAAAAATGTTGCCAAACTCTACATGGAAAGCACAAATGAAACTGATGTCAGTCAGATCTGGATGAACCTTACCTCCTATGCATTGCAGAATCAACAGGTGAATATCACCAGTTCGTTTTCTCCACCAATTGTTAATGTTGGTGATCCCGTTACATTGTCTGGTTATGTTAATGAAACCTCGACTGGTACTCCTGTACAGAACAGACCAGTTACCATTACCATTCCTGCGATGAATGATACCATACAGGTGAACACAGATGCAAACGGGTTTTATACCGCTACCTTTTCTGCTCCGTTGATTCTTGATGCTACTAATACCAGCTATGATATCGGTTCTGATGGCATTATTGTGGAGATGAACACTACATCATATAAGGGATATACCATTTCGACCTTAACGGTGATCGGTCTTGCCATCGCGGATGGACAAGCTATTCCTACGGTACAATTTGAGACCCTTTCGGTGAATTGCAGTGCTCATATCTACACGGTTGCTCCATTGGTAGAAAAAAGCATATCTATCACCGGTCCACCGGGATTTACTCCAGTGAACACCTCGCTTTTAGAGGCTGACCATGACTGGTATTACCTGAATCAATCGTATACAGTGTTGGGAAATTACAGTTTCTTTTTTTGGGCTAAGGATTCCCTTGGAAATACCAATTCCTCACCAGTGCATACATTTTCTGTTGTTCCGGATACCATCGCACCGGAAATCACTGATGTGCAGATTACGCCAAATCCGCAATATGAACTATTTCCAGTGACTGTTACCGCTCAAATCACCGATAACGTCGCCGTTGATCAGGTGACTATTACTATTGCTGATCCACAGGGCAGTCAGTCTACCAATAGCATGATTGATGAAGATGATATGTATTCCTTTTCATCCTCGTTTTCATTGGTAGGTAATTATTCTGTGGTGATCACTGCAACGGATACGTTGGGAAATACCAATGTTTCATCTTCTTATCCATTTACCATAGTTCCTGAGGTCCCAGTGATTAGAAATGTGCACGCAGATCCGTTGTTGCAGATCACTGATGAATGGGTGAATATTTCCGGTGAAGTCTTTGATCAGAATGGACTTGATATGGTCAAGGTGCTGATTTCTGGTCCGATGGGTTTTTCACCGGTGAACACATCTATGACCGCAGGGGATGGTGATCAGTTCTATTATGATGAGAATTATTCAGTGAATGGAACCTATGAGTATCAGATTTGGGTGAAGGATGCACAGGGAAATCAAAACAGTTCTGCCTGGTTTTCATTTGAAATCATCAATGGATCCTTTCTCTTCTGGAACACTTCATTGATCTCTGGTTGGAATTTAATTGGCATTCCGGTGATTAACACGTGGAATGCAAGTGACCTAGCTGATAATCTGAGTTATTGTAATAGTGTAAGCTGTTGGGATACGCTCAATCAAACCTATCAGACCTACATTGTTGGTGGCCCACCGAGTTTTGATTTTACGCTTCAGGATGGCCATGGGTTCTTTGTAGATGAAAGTGATAATGAGATACTTTCACTGGTTGGTATTCCCATTATCAATGTCTCGGTCCCCTTGGAGGTAGGCTGGAATCTGCTCAGCTGGTATCATACAGAGAATACCACGGCGAGCAATCTTGCGGGTAATATCACTGGTTGCAGTAGTGTAAGCAGCTGGAATGCAACCATACAGTCATATGATACCTATATTGTGGGTGGACCAGATACCTTTGATTTTGTGATTACCAGCGGTATGGGTGTCTTTGTTGATGTCACTCAGCAAAGCATCTGGTATGGGCAAGGTTAAATACCATTGATTTCTTTTGCATGGGTATGATGAATCGATCAACAGGGATGAGATTTTCCTTTTCATGGCTGTTGTTTTTTCTTTTGGTGATTTCGATGGGAATGATGGTGCAGGCCTATCCTGCTCCTATCTATGGCGTGGTGGTAGATGAAGATGATGAATTGGTTGATGGTGCATCAGTTGTAGTGAATGCATCTGGTTTTCCAGTTGAAAACGCTACCACTGATGAGGGAGCATGGCAGGTGGATGTGGGCCCTGAAACCGGGGAGCAATGGCCGGTGGGAACCACATTCACGGTAACGGTGTCAAAGGGATCATATGTAGTGATGAAAACAGCAATGGTGCAAGAAATCTATACCAATGTGGGGACCATGATGTTATCACAGAATGATTCTTTAACGAATGCTGCTCCTGTGGCAGTGATTTCATCAGGCAGTGTTTATGAGGTGGTGGTTGATTCTCTTGTGTATTTTTCTGCATCAGCTAGCAGTGATGCTGATGGATCAATTACTGGTTTTCGATGGGATTTTGATGGTGATGGCGTGTTTGATACTAGTTGGATGAACACTGATGCCATCACTCATTCCTATCAGGATCCAGGTCTCTATACTCTGATCCTTCAGGTGAAAGATGATGCTGGCTTGATGGATTCGGATGATGCTGTTGTTGATGTGAGTGGCGATGATGTCGGTGTGCAGATAAAGGCGAAAAGAACAGGACTTACCAATCAGAATATCTCCTTTGCAATAGAAACACAGGGTGATGTTGACCTGGTGAATTACAGCTGGGATTTTGATGATGGAAGCGGTGGTTTTCAATCAACTGTTTTTCATGAGTATATCTCACCAGGTGTTTTTTTAGTCACAGTTATGGGAAGAGATAGTGCTAATCAGACCTATGCTGATGTTCATGAAATTACGATTTTGCTTGATACTGATGGTGATTTACTGCCAAATGAGGTTGAAGAACGAGTGGGCTCTTCGATTTGGACTAAGAATAATTACTTAAGTATTCAATTTGATTCTTCCATTCATTATTTGATCGATTCGGATAATGATAAGGTATTTGATTGTTTTTATAATGAATCCTCCCAACAAGCGACCATGGTAGAATTGATGAATACATCTTATCTTATTGATGACGATAATGACAGTGTGTTTGAGTATCGGTTTAACGTTAGTTCTGGTGTGCTCAGTGAGTATGTTGATACATCAAAATCATCATCACAGGATTCACCCGGCGTTTCATTTCTCTTCCTTTTATTGGTATGTATCCTTGTTGTTCTTTCACAGAGGAAGAGATCAGATTAGGCCTTAATATAATAAACCTATTTTTATTATATTTGAATGTTTTATACAATGTAAAAGCTTTATTTCCTTAATAATTGATGATTTGATGTATAGAATGTTTCGTATGACTTTTTGAAGTATTCAGCATATCTTTTTCTTCCTGTAAAAATTTTATATATATGTTAAATAATGGTCATTAAAGGAATATTAAAGAAATAACCGAAAAAATTTTATACAATAAATATCATATACGTTCTGTTTATAAAGTGGAAAGGTATCCTGAATTAGCCATAATTTAGGGGGGAAACTATGAAAAATATATTGCCAATCCTCATTGGAGGAATAGTGGTCATTAGTGGCCTTGGGGCTGGTGCTTTTCTCGAACAAGAATCAAAGAACCAGATAGTTGACACCGTTCATCTTTCGGTGAATGATCCTGTTTTTATCGCCGATGATGATTTTATCTCTGTTGAGATCCCAGATGCGTCTCGATTGATAACCACCGGGAAACCATTATTACCGGTTATTACCAAAACGATTCTACTTCCTTTTGGAAGTATCATAGAGAAAACTGCTGTTGATATCACCTATGGGTCCTATCAGCTTGATGCATTGATTACGCCGTCACCGCCACCGATTGCGTTGACCACCCGGGAAGTGGTATTTCGTTCTGATAACGCTGATCTATTCGATGAAGGAGTGTATGGTAGTTCGGAGATTTACCCTGCAGATCCGTTTTCGGTTTCCTATGGTGTTGGTATCGATGGACACCGGCAGGTAACCTATGTTAATATTCGCTGCAACGCACGATATCAACCAGCAGAGGCATTCCTACAGATACCAAAGACCATTGATATTGAAATCACCTATACCCCACCAGAAGCTGCATTAATCGCGGAAAAAAGCTATGATCTTCTCATTATCACACCTGAGAAATTTCAGGATCAGATGATTCGACTGAAGAATCATAAAGAAAGCATTGGTATAGCATGTAAAGTAGCACTTCTTGATACGATTTATGACCAATACGATGGTGTTGCGGATTGGGAGGAGGTAAAAATGTTCATCAAAGATGAAATCGTTAATGAAGGAATACGCTACGTCTTGCTGGCTGGTGGACGGAAGGGGCAAACTGATGATTGGTGGGCTCCAGAGTTTCGCAGTCATAATTTCGATGGAGCTGAATCAGGCACGGGGGTCAAATATGATGAAACATACACCTGTGATTTGTATTTTGCTGATACCTTGAAATACAGTGAGTTTGGGATTCCGGAACTAGCTACCTGGGATACCAATGGCAACGGCATCTATGCCGAGGGCCCTCTGGTGAATGAATCGCTTGATAAACCGGATTATTATCCTGATGTCTATTTTGGACGGTTGCCATTGCGGTATTCATGGGAAGCCAAAGATGTAGTGGATAAGATCATTGCCTATGAGACCGGTCCTTCAGATCCAAGCTGGTTCAAAAAGGCAGTGCTAGTGGGTGGAGATACCACACCTCCTGCTCGATATGATCAAGCGGAACCTGGGGTGTATGAAGGTGAACTGGTCTGTGATACCACGGCAACATATCTTGATGAACTGGATTTTGAATCCTATAAAATGTATACTTCAACAAATGGTGATTATCAACTGAACAATGGTGAATCTGGTGATGATCCTGATGCGGTGGCCATGGAAATGAATCAAGGTTGCGGCTGGGTAAATATGCAGTCGCATGCCAATCCTGCGGTGCTGGGGAATTTTCTGCCTGATGGCATGAATGAAGATGCGTTTGTCTATTTCTACACTATCATGGATATGAATCTGTTCCAGGTACCGCAAGAGGGTCGATATCCGTTTATGGTCTGTGATGGCTGTCATAACGCCCAGTTTGATGTCACCGTGCAACAGGCCATTAATGCTGGTAGTCTTGAATATCCTCGGGCTCATTTCCTGGAATTCATTCCCACTGATGCCGGGTCATGGATGGTGCTTAAGCAGCAAGGTGGCGGCATCGGGTTGATCGGTAACACCGCTCTTGGTTATGGATATGTCAATACGGGTATTACCCATGGGCTGGGTGGGTGGATCATGCCTCGGTTTGCTCATGCATTTGCGGTTCAGGGAAGACAGCGGACCGGTGAGATCTGGGCGCAGGGAATCACTGATTACATCAATAATTTCCCTATTCATAAAGATGAAGTTGATCGAAAGACCCTTGAGGAACGAGGCTTGCTTGGAGACCCCAGTATTTGCCTTGGTGCTGGAACTGGAAAAGTTTCATCTTCTGCTGATGATGAGGTGATCGTAGCTGAGAAACAACCGGTTTCATTGACTTCGGTGCCAACGTGGAATGTCGGTGATCAATGGGTCTATAAGGTTGATGCTATTGATTTTACCATGCAGGAGCTTGAGGACAGAGGCATTGATCTGTATCTATCAACCGGTCAGCTTACCGTTGAGGTATCCGATGTCCGATTGGATTCATATGTACTGGACATTGGAAGTGATGATATTGATCTTGAACTGGAATTAGTGTTCAATCCATATACTGAGGATAATGAGATGGTTTCCATTCCTGCCATGGTATTTGAGGATGTCGTTCTTGATGGTGAGCTCATATTAACGAAGGATACACTAGCCTTTGATCATGCAGAGTTGACTTTTACACTGGATATCATTGAAAATCTAGATAGCATTGCTGATCTTTTAGCTGTTGAATTTCCCGCTATTATTGATTCATTGAAACCCCTCATGAACATTGATGGCACACTTGAGGTGATCATTGATGTTTCGCAACCCTGGCCTATCATTCAATTTCCCTTCGATGATGAGAGCGAATGGGGAATTCCCGCTGGTGAGCTGACCGTTAGTATTGATGGATCGGTTGAATCTATTTGGCTGCGCTTGTTGCATTTTGTAAACAAGTTCTTTGATCTCATCCCTCCGTCTCTTAATCAGTATCTGCCCACTATTGATCTTTCTGAGCTACTTGAGGACCTAGAGGTGCCAACCACTGTTGATCTTTCGGTGAATCAGATGGATGAGTTTCTTAGAAAGGCTCCGTTCACTGTCGCCGGCCAGGAGATGGTAAATCTTGAGTCGGGATCATTTTCTGCAACACATATCAAGGTGTTTGGAGGAGTGGGCAACCTGTTTTATTGTGAACAGGAACAATGCTTTGTGCTCATTGATAGCCCCATGCATGATTTTCTGCCCGCGATGACCAATCTGAACCTTGAACTAGTTGAATGATTCACTCGATCTCAGTAGGTATGAAACTGGACCTGGTTCATACCTTCTTCTTTTTTTATTGACCATATTATTTTTCCATTTGCATGGTTTGATAGTGTTATGCGTTCATGGTGCTACTGAATTCTTTAATAAATATTTATAAATGATTATGTTTATTAATACTGTTTAGGTAGAATTTAGATGAAGAAACGTTTTTTTTATCAACAAATCACGGTGTTGGTTATGCTTTTTGTTCTGCTTTGCGCGGGATCATCAGCAATACCTGGATCCTTGTTCTTTCAGAATGAACTTAAGAATTCAAGTGATGAAACTGACATCAACCATCAGTGTATATGCAGTGATAATACACCTGAAGAGGAATGGAATTATACCTTTGGAGGGCTAAATGATGAAAGAGGGCAATCGGTGCAGCAAACCAGTGATGGAGGATTTATCATCATAGCAAACATCATTTCATATGAAACGGGTAATGCTGATATCTGGTTGATTCGAACTAATGCCAATGGTGAAGAAATGTGGAACCGCTCGATAGGAGGAGATGATTTTGAGCAGGGATATGAGGGGCAGCAGACCGAAGATGGTGGATTTATCATTGTCGGGTTGACGGATTCATTTGAAACGAAGGGTAGTGATGTCTGGTTGGTTAAAACTGATGCCCAGGGATTTGTACAGTGGAATGCAACCTTTGGTCGGTCGGAAGGTGATGATATCGGAAGTTCAGTTAAGCAGACCGATGATGGTGGGTTTATTCTCTCAGGAAGCACGATTTCAGATGATGGTGACAGTGATATGTGGTTGATTAGAACTGATGCAACTGGTGTTGAACTGTGGAATAAGAGCTTTGGGGGTGATGAATATGACGCAGCTGAATCAGTGCTACAAACACCTGATAATGGCTTTATCCTCATTGGAAGAACATGGTCATATGGGAAAGCAAGCAGCAACGTTTGGATGGTTAAAACAAATGAAAAAGGTGTTGAACTGTGGAATAAGAGCTTTGGGGGTGATGAATATGATGCAGCTGAATCAGTTCAACAGACCACAGATAACGGATTTATTGTGACGGGGTGGACCAAGTCATATGGAGCTGGTGATGATGATCTTTGGTTAATTAAAACCGATGCGGACGGTGTTGAACGGTGGAATCAAACCTTTGGCGGATCAAGTTATGATAGAGGTCATTCGGTGCAGCAGACCGGTGATGGTGGGTTTATTATCGCCGGGATGACGGGTTCCTATCGATCTGTGCTTTATGGAATCTGGGTGATTAGAACAGATACATATGGTGCAGAGCTGTGGAATTGGACTGCTGATGAAACACGTATCGGAAAGGGTTATTCGGTGCAGCAGACCCGTGATGGAGGGTTCATCGTTACGGGGATGATCATTTCATTTGAGGCAAATAGCGTTGATGTGTTGTTGATGAAAATCGCTCGGGAAAATCAACCACCTACACTTACCATTATCAATCCTAAAAAAGGATATATTCATCTGTATGGTATTCCCCTGAAATATATTCCTATGAATGAAATGGTTGATAGTTATTCATTTGGTGGATTCAGAAGACGACCCATACAAGTTCAGGTAATTGATGATCATGATGATGACGGTGAATTGTTCGTCGAACTATACGTCAATGAGGAATATAGGGGAATTTGCCATTGGAATGAAAAGACCAATTGGTACGAAATGATATGGGTAGATTGGATGATTGGTCCAGCTATGATCACCATTAAAGCCAGTGATACGGACGGTGCGGCGGGTATATCAGGGCCCATGAAGGTGTGGTCACTATGTTTTTTTACTGATTTCAGATAATCATGAGTTTATTGCCTGTGATATGTTTTCCGTGAAATCTTGCTAGGTAGGTAGATAGCAAGAGTTTCTCTCTATACGATGTATACTCATGTTTGGGTTTGTTTTCTCTGAATATATCTATCAGCTATCGTCTTTATGATACAAAAATGGTGTTAAAATGGTGATTTTTCACCGATTTCATGCCGGGGTATAGCTATTATATTGTTTCAATTGTTTCATTTTTTATATACTTTAATCGAGTATTGTTATTTATCTATTATAATAGTCTGCTGACCCACTTGTTCATTTACATAATGTAATGGCGTTACCATACCCGGCTGATTTGCTATGAGGGGATAGAGTTTAAACGATAATTATTTATATTATGGGCTTCATATATTCTTAAATAAGTAAATATAAGGTAACCCATAAGAAATTTTAATTATTGGGGGCAGAATATGAAGAAGTTAATTCCAATAGTAATAATAGGAATTTTGGTCTTAAGTGGCCTAGGGGCAGCAACAAACAACGATACGACAGAACCGACCAATGATGTTTCCATCCAAGTACAGGATGTAAAACTTCGCATTGCCGAACCAACGTTTTCATTACAGGATGAATATGTAACAATTGAATTGGATGAAGCCGAAACGTTTCTTTCTCATTCCGGAAAACCTATGTTACCGGTGGTGAGTAAGACCTTTAGTTTCCCAGTGGGAACACGTATTGATGATGTCCAAGTCAATATTGATTGGCAGCGTTATGATCTTGACCGGAAGGTCACACCGACACCGGTGATTTTACCACTTTCCGTTGAAGTTGATCCCGCTGTGATCGAAGAAAAACAGTTCAATGAGGAAGTATATACAAGTGCGGAACTGTATCCTGCAGAGCAATACCGAGTTCGACTTGGTTCCGGCATTGAGGATATGGAACATGTTGTTTTTGTCAATGTGAAATGTTACTCACAGTATTCGCCGGCAAATGACTACGTGAAAGTTCCTTCCACCATTGATATCACCGTTCAACATGAACTAGCGGAACCACAACCAACGCTTGAACAATATGATCTTATTATTATCACTCACGATATCTTTGAGGATGAAATGCAACCATTGGTCGATCATAAGGAGAGTAAGGGAATCAGCACCAAGCTGGTCACCGTTGATGAGATCTATGATGATTACGACGATGTTTCCGGTAACGACTGGGAACAAATCAAGATGTATCTTGCAGATCATGTTTTGGATTGGGACACCAAGTTCGTCCTGCTCGCTGGTGGACATAAAGGACAGACCCATGAATGGTATGTCCCTGATTTCAGAAGTCATTGCTGGAATCCAGCTGATGCCTATGATCCGCCGTATGATGAGACCTATTCATCTGATCTGTATTATGCAGATATCTATGGTGTCGATGCGTACGGTAACCATGTGTTAGAGACCTGGGATACCAACAATAATGGTATCTATGCGGAAGGACCAGATATGCCATCTGGAACTGATGCAATGGATTTCTATCCAGATGTTCACGTTGGCCGATTACCACTTCGCTATGAATGGGAAGCAGATGTGGCCGTGAACAAGATTATCAACTATGAGAACAACGCAGATGACTCCTGGTTTAAAAAGGCAGTCCTTGCCGGTGGAGATGGATTCCCACCAGAACGATACGGTGGAATCGCTGATCCAAATGCATGGGAAGGAGAAATCGTCTGTGATGTATTTGCTGAACATCTTGCCAATCGTGGCGTGGAAAGCACGAAAGCCTATTGTTCCGATCAAGGGGACGTGCAAGTAACAAAGAGCAAACATGTCTATAACGAAGTAAGTAAAGGATGTGGATTTGCTCATCTGACCGGTCATGCAAACCCTGTTGTTCTAGGAAGTTATACTCCAGGTTATACTCCGTTGACCCTTCGTCCGTTCTACACCGTGTTCAATGTCATTCAAAATGATAATGATGGAAAACTCCCATTTATGATCAATGAGGGATGTCATAACGCACAGTTCGATGTCACCACTCAGGATTTAATTGACCATTATTATGGAGATTTCCCCGAGTTCATGATCAGCCGATGGGAATGGGTCCCACATGATGCATCATCATGGTATGTATTGCATCAAAACGGTGGTGCCATTGCCGTTATCGGTAACACCGCTCTTGGTCTGGGTGGATTGAACTATGGCTGTACCGAGTTTGTCGGCGGATGGATCATGCTCCGATTCGCAGAAGCATGGGGTGTTGATGGATTGGATCATACCGGTTCAGTATGGACTACGGGTATCAATGGATACATCAATGGATTTGATGTAGCTGGAGATACCGGCGATCGAAAAACCATTGAAGAACGAGCGTTGATCGGTGATCCCAGCCTGCGTCTTGGTGGCTATGGATCACTTGCTGGATCTGATCCTGCAGAGGAAACCGAAAAACAATATGGTCCGGTTTCAGTGAGTGCGCCAACTTGGTCTGTTGGTGACAGCTGGACGTATGCATTAGATAACATCGACTTAGATCTTACTGGAATCGAGGGTCGATCATTGACCTTGCAGCTTAGTGCAGGCGATATCACTCTGCAAGTAACCGATGTTACCAGTGATACCTACGTGACCTCGCTGAAAGCAGAAGGAATAGATGTTACCTTTGGAGCAGAATTTGATTTCCTCACTGATGAAGATCCCATTGAGATCCCAACGGTAAGTCTGAGTAATGTCAACATCGATGGTAGTATGATACTTGATAAGGACTCATTAGGTATCAACACGATGAACCTTGGTTTAATCGTCGATCTGATTGAAAACCTGGATAACCTTGAAGGATTCATCGGGGAGCTTCCAGGCTTTGTGGATTCAATCACTCCATTTATGAGCATTCCAGCAAACATCGATATCAATATGGCATTTGATGATACCTTTAATCTGCTGCAGTTCCCACTCGAGAATGGCAATGATTGGACCATTGAGGAAAACAAGGTTACCGTCAGCATCGATGGATCCGTTGAATCTATCTGGCTGCGACTGCTGAATTTCGTTGATAAATTCGTTGATATCGTTCCAGATGAAATCGCACAGTTCCTACCAAACGTAGATGTCTCTGAAGTGCTCAACTACTATGGAATGGATACCGTCTATGAAATCGATATTCCTGAAATACCAGAGGTAGAGAAAACACCATTGTTCATGGTGGATGGATCAGAGAGTGTCAGTGTACAGGCAGGCACTTTTAATGCCGCAAAGATTTCCATCTTTGAGCATAATGCTGATCTCTATTACGCGGAAGGGAAAGGAAATATCATCAAGTTAAGCGGATATCTCAGTGAATATATCCCTATCTTTGAAGATATCAACCTTGAACTGGTGCAATAAGAACGCTGTGGAAAAACTAATAGGGGTTTTTTCCCCTTTTTTTTCTTTTTTTTTAATCATCTTTTGTGTTATTGATTTTTTTTGTGAAATGAATAATTTTTTATAAGCTGGTGCTATTTACCCTGTTGTGGGATGGACAAGTGACGAAGTTATGATGTTTTGTCATGAAAGAGGAGGGCTATGATGGGTGAAGACGATACCATTCTGAAGTTGCATCAATTCGGTAAAGTGGTGAAACAGAGTCAACGAAAACAAAAAGGCCATAGTAAGAACATCTATATTACTCATAAAAAATGGTTTTTGAAGATGAACAAATACTTTTTGACTGTTTTGAGCCTGATCATTTCCCAGGTTCATTTGCTGGGTTCATGGATACAGAAAAAAATGAAAGCAAAAAAACAGTGCAAGGGAAAAAAACCAATAGTGAAACAGCATCGGAAGGACCATATTTACTCCGTGATGGCCTCTTATCATATACAATGGATGGGTTGTTCCATTCTCATTCGAAGAAGAAGGCAGAACGCATCAATAAAACATCATTTTGATTCCTCTTTTTCACCTAAGCATCCGGTGGCCTATTTTTTCCATGAGATTGATTGCAGGCAGCAGCGGCAATGTTCACGGTATCGTCCACGTGCATCGGTCTGGGATGTCCCGGATCGGTATTGTTCTTGGTCTCATCGATTGAATCAATGGATTTCATTTCTTTGTTTTTGGCGGTGATGCCTTTGATTGATGGAATCGACTGATCTGAGTTAGATCATTGAAGAGTTCCGAACGGACGTCTCTGAGAAGAGGTCTGTTTCCTCTGATTTGCTCAAGTGCGGCAATATCAATGGTGCAGGTTGTTTTTGATTCCTTGAAGTATGCTGCTTTGGTGAGTTGTGTTCCCAATGGATCATAGGCCTGGCTTCCTCCCCAGAACACCAGTTGTTCTTGACTACCGACGATGTTTGCATAGATCATATATACCGTGTTTTCAATGGCCCTGGCCGGAAGGAGTGCTTCGAAATAGGATCGAGTCACTGAGGGTGATGCTGAAATGCAAACGATGAGATCAGCACCTTGCAGGGCATAAGCGCGAAAAAGCTCAGGGAAATAAATATCATAGCAGATGCTCAGAGCAATAGTTCCCAGTGTGGTCTGAAATACCGGGAGGGTTTCGCCTTGATCAAAGAACAGATGTTCTTCAAAGGGGCCAACAGTTGGTAGATACCATTTCCGGTAGATATGAACACGTTCGTCTGGGCAGATGAGGACGGAAGCATTGTAGATGACTCCGGTGATGGTATCGTCTTTGAGTGGCATGCCGAAGATGATATGTTTTTTTGTTTGTTTTGCGATCTTTTGCATATGTTGGATGGATGGTCCATTTTTTGGTTCGGCAAGACGGCGAAATTCGTCTTTGCAGCAGTAGCCTGTAAGGATCATTTCTCCAAAGACAATAAGATCTGCATTTGAGTCCTGTATGTACTGGTCCATGCGTTCTATGTTTGCATTCTTCTGACCGATGGCTGGCCGCATGGATACGATTGATACCTTCATAGTGATCACGGTTTAGCTGGGTTCTTGATGAAACATGCTTCATTCATCATGGTTTCATGTTGTTTTTCTCGAGTGTTCATCTGAGAAATATGGTTGTTATGTGTTTGTTGTTTATTAATTCGTTGTTGTATTACCTTGATGAGAAGTTCAACTGAGATCAAGAATGATTGTTTTTTTTTGTTTGGTTAAGAGAGAAAGTTGAACAAATGCTTCTATGATCCGAATTGGGAATATATGTTCTATATTTTTAATTAATATTTTGAATTTATATACTATTATATAATAGAAAGATTTATAACTGTATAATGGGTATTATTATAGAGTAGTGATGTTGATGCGATATAATCAAAGGAAAGTGATAGTATGTTCCTTGTTTTTCTCTCTGCTGTTATTATGTGCTCCGATGATCCCTGCAACGGAATGGACATTGTCAAAAGAAGCTGTTGAGGAAACAATTCATGATGAAATATCGGTTGAAAAAAGTTCGATTCTTGCAAGCATTAGGGATTTGATTGATCATATGAGTGGTGAAAAGACGAAAATTACTTCATTGGTGACAGATTTGCTGGATGGTTTAGATTTTTCATCTATTGATTTTTCAGCTCAAAGTGTGGTGTTACTTGATTTCATCTTGATCTTTCTGTTTTTATTTCTCACCTTTCAGGGCATTCCAAATTTCATTGCAACCATTGCATCAGTGATTACTTCGCTTGGTACAAATATTTCATTGCTGTTAAGAAACATCGTAATGATTCTCTTTGATTTATCAGTTTTTATTGGTGAAAGCACGGTCACTGTTCTTTTAGGAATTGGTCAGGTGATCATTAAATTAATTGAAGTGGTAGGCGTTTCTGTGTTTTCATTGGTGGTTGGAATCATCACTGTGATCGGTTTTCTTGTTTCTGGTGCGCTGTTCGGTGTGGTCAAAGTAGGAGAACTGATCTGGAATGTACTTGATGTGTTCTTAGGCTTGATTCTAGATATTCTCCGGTTGATCTATGAAGCGATTTTTCAACCTGGATTGATCAACACTAGCTAAACCATTTTTTTTAATTTTTCATTTCTTTTCATTCTTTTTTTTAGGAAAGAGTTGTACTATAAGGTATTAATATCGGAAGAATCAAAATGATGATGGTGAGGATTGAGAGTTATGATAGTCTCCCTACATCAGTTGAAACACCAAGTGCGTATTGGTATGAATAATAAAGGTAGAGTCATGCTGGTTCTTTTTTTATTATTTATTCTCATTGGTATGTCTGTTGTAGTCTATGGTTTATATTTCATGGATTCGACCTCTTCTCCGTCTATGGTTCTTACCGGTAGGATTTTTATCAATGACCAACCAGCTTCGTCTCGTATTGTTGTTACCGTGGTGTTGTTTCCTTCTGGTGTTTCTATGGATGTGAAAACCAATGACACAGGTTTTTTCCAGGTGAATCTTTCTGATTGTGCTGATCAAACAGCTTTGTTTCAGGGTAGAATTCAGCAAACGATGTATCCTGGTTTAAATGATCAAGGTAAGTTGATCAATCTTTCCATTTCTGAGTATCATGATGAAATCTTGCAGGTATTCATTTTCACTGTTGATGATAGTGATCAAGAAGATGATGAAGCAAGTGATTCAGATGAGGAAATCGATGATGATGGAAAGGATTCTGGTGGTGATGATTCTGCGGAAGAATCAGATGGTGATGAAAACAAAAAAGATGATGAGGGTGAATCAAACGGGTCAAATGGGTCAAATAACGGTGGAGGTAACGAAGGTAATGATGAGACAGACGATGATGAAAGCGATGATGACAGTGATGCAGAGGAAAGCAGTAATGAAACTGATGATGATCTTATCGATCCGTTTTTATCTGTAAAAAAAGAAGTCTCCCATGGTAATCAGTTATGGAATTCCTCAGCGATTGTTGATTTTGATGAGTTGGTTCAGATTCGAATCACGGTGCAATATCATGCTGAACCTGGTTCAGTTGTTGAAATCGTTGATGATCTTCCAATGGGGATGCAATATCTAGGTAATACATCTACAAATGAAAGCATTTCTAATAATTGGTATGATTTGATGAATCATTCAGTACGATGGAAGGTATCAAATGTGTCGGGATTGAATACTACATCTGTTTTTTTCTATAATGCCTCGGTGATGACAAGAGAGTCATTACATAGTGTGGTGTCGGTATCTTTGTTGAAAAATGATTCTGTTATATGTGAAGCACTGGATGATATTTTGATACAAGTAACCGGAGATATTGATCTTACGTTTTCAATGAGAAGCGATGATCAACAGGATTGGATGAATCATAGCTCGGTTGAAATCGGTGAAATCATTCGTTTTAATTGTTCTATGAAATACAATGGATCGCATCAGTTAACAATGATTCACCTTATTGATCAGTTGCCAGATGGATTGGTGTTTATGGGAAATTTGACTGTGAAAGGCACTGGTTCCCTGGTTAATATGACTCAAAAGAATCAGACCGTGATCTGGGTATTTGATTCTTTTGATGCCTTTGAGTGGTGTTTCATTGAATTTGATGTCAATGTGACGATGAATGGTACAGTTACAAATACTTTGGAACTTAAGGCTAATGAATCATTGGGAACTATGTTTCATCTTTTTAGAAGCGGTGAGATCAAAGGAATGCTTCCTCAGGTGTTGATCTGTGAAAAAATGGTGCGAAATGAGACCTCTTCTTGGATGAAGCTGATAAATGTAACTATTGGGGATAACCTATCGTTTAAGATAACTATCTATCCACCTGAGATGGAATCGATTTCAGGGTTGATGATTACAGATTTGCTTCCAGAGGGATTGCAATACATAGTGAATTCTTCTCAGTACCTTTATAAGGATCAGGTGGTGCTCAAGGAACCTGTCTATGATGATTCAGACCGGACTCTGGTGTGGAATGAATCAAATCAGGTATTTGATGCGCCGTTAACGATTTTATATAAGACAAAAGTGCTCAATGAGGGAAAACTGGTCAATAATGTAACCTTTGATTCCTTTCTCTGCTGCGGGGGCAATGAAAACTATACCGGAACCGATGAAACGGTGATTCGATCATTTTCATTGCCAGAAGAATTATCTGTTGACTTGATTGTTTCTGATCCGGTTTTTGTTGATGAGTATATCCAACTTCAAGCATTGGTCTCAGGTGGTCAGGCACCATACATTGTTTCATGGGATTTGGATAATGACACGATTTTTGAGATTACTAATACCAGTTCAGTGGTTCATCGGTGGAACCAGGTTGGATCGTATCCGGTAACCGTTCATGTCCGGGATAATCAAAGTATGAATTGTACGGTGACAGAGATGATCACAGTTGATATTGAACCGTTGTTGATTGATTCAGGGGGACCCTATAGTGTTCAACTCGGTGAATGGGTTCATTTTGATGGATATGCAACAGGTGGTGTGGGTTCCTATCAGTGGTATTGGGAATTTGGTGATGGATCAAGTGCAACTAGTTCCAACCCGTCGCATCTTTATTTCTCAGCTGGAACGTATCAGGTTTCAGTACTGGTCACGGATGAATTAGAGACCACGGTACAAGAAAACACAACCGTTGAAATTATCCCCCCTGATACGATACCGCCCATGATCACTCTTAATGCTCCGTCACATTTTATCTATTTAAGGGGCAAAGCGCTATTACCATTTTTCACTCCGTTGGTATTTGGGCCAGTTGAGATTCAGTGGTCTGCGATAGATAATGATTCGACTGTTGACTACATTGAATTGTTCATTAATCATCAACGAGTGAAAACCAGTCCGGGTAATGTTGGGAATTATTCTTGGGATGAGTTTGTCTTTGGCAAGCAGAGCATTATCTTAAGAGCGTTTGATTCCGCGGGGAATATGAAAATTGAGGAATTTGTGTTGTGGAAGTTTTTTTAATCATTGATAAACAAAAAAATTCCTTTGAATTGATACTTCTATGAAACGACATAGTTGTTAGTCAATTATTATTTTTTTTATAAGTGTTTTAACGGTTTCATAGTCGGAATCAAGATAAATTGCGCCAATGATTGCTTCCATGGTGTTTGCTAGCGTCGAGGGTATCTGGTTTCCCTGTTGTTTTGATTCACCTTTTCCGAGAAGTAGATAACGACCGATGTCAAGGGTTTTTGCTTTTTCTGCAAGACGAGTGTTATTCACATACATTGCTCGTCTTCGGGTGAGTTCTCCTTCACTGAAGAACATGTTTTGATGATATAGGATTTCAGCGATGACAAAATTAAGAATACTATCGCCAAGAAATTCCAATCGTTCATTGTATTCGATAGCATACATAGACTCAAATGCATAGGTTTTATGAGTGAGTGCACATTGTAGGAGATTTTTGTTGGTAAAGGTATATGATAGTTTTTTTTCAAGAGATTGAAATTGATTTTTCACCATGCGTATGTCATTCCTCTTTAATTCTTTTAATCGGATGGATCTGTGCAGTGAAGTAGTTTGTATTAGAATGTGAATGTGATTGTTTCTATTAATTGTTTGCCGATTTCAGGATCATCGAAACAATGGATGAGTTCTTTTTTGGTTTGATAAGGTCGATTTCGGATGATTCTCATAGCTCTTTTCTTACCAATGCCTGGGAGTGCTTGCAAGGTGTGTAATGTGGCGGTGTTGATCGGTAGTGGATATGGTACTGCAGTTACAGATCGAAATCCATGGTCGACAACAGTGACATCAATTGATTGGATAAGTGGTATGTTTGCTATCACACCAATGAGTAGAGGATAGCTTCCGAGTTGTCGACCAAAATGAAGTTTTCCACTTTTTTTCTCAATGATTACCCTTTTTAGAATGGTTCCTGTAGGAATCATTCGTTTTAGAAGTGGTCTGTTGATTTCATGAGAGACTTTTTCTTTGAAGGCGATAAACTGCTTGCGGTGTTTTTTAAGCAGGTGTGTTGAGGAACTGCGTGCAAGTTCTGTGTGAGGAATGGGAATGACCTGTCTGATATTGATTCGTCGTATTAGGAGTTTTTTTTCAAGAAGAAGCTTCAGAAAATCAAAATTGATATCATAGGTCTGTTTTCGTTCGCCAATAAGTCCATAAAGGAAATTTAACCCTGGGAGTAACTCAGGTAATCCATTTTCTCCTCGTTTTGCTCCGACATCATTGAGAAGTTTTATTGCAGAAAGAACATCATTTTGATCTGCTTTGAGATTGTTTTGTTCTATGACCTTGGGATCAAGACTTTCCACTCCAAAGGCAGCGACATCACCGGCGGTATGATGATTGATGATGATTTGTGCTATTTCTTTGCTTTCCTCGGGATGATGTGCGATTACACCTGGATTTGCATTATCGATATGAAGTGTTTGTAGGTCAGGGGCGATGGTTCTAATGTGCTTAAATAATTGTTTGATCGCATCTGGATTTGGAGTGGGAAATTCTTTTTGATGAGCATCTTTTGATTGATATGAGAACAGACAGGGTTGATTACCAAGACGGATGTGTCTAATGTGGTAATGATAGAGTGCTTGAATTTCTTTGATGATGTCATTGATAGGGCGAAAATCCGGAGGGCCTTTTTGTGGTTCTGAGCAAAAGCTGCATCCGCCGACAATACTTCGAGCACATCCTCGATAGGTTTCAATTTCGGTGATCAATCGATGCGGATGGTAGGGATGTTGGGTGACAATGTGTGCTCCTTTTGTTGCGAATTCATTGATTTGGTGTGCATTGGATCTGGTAATTGATGGATCAAGTCCATCTGTTGATAGATTGTTTTTGAGTAGATGGTGGATATAGATTTCACTATCGCCGGTGATGATGACATTGAACAATGCATCTATGGGAAATCGAGTATCAGGTCTTTTACCTCCATGTAATCCGTATCCATATTGTGCGGCAGGACCGGAGAGTATGGTGAATGGTTGTTTTATCTGTGAAAAGAGTTGTTTTGTTTCTTTAAGACTCATGGGGTTGGCTGAAAAATATTTACCTGGAACGGAGACTCCGGCAATAGCGATGATGATATCAGCTGATGAAAGATAGCGTATGGAAAATTGATTTTTTCTGATTTGATCAATGGTGATATAATAAATGGTGATTTCTGGATCAATAGACCAGATGGCACCGGCGATATAGCGTGGATAGGGGCTGATATATGGTGGAACCCCTAAGCAGGTTGGTTCATCGATATATCCATCTAGGATGATGATAGTTAATGACATAGTAATTTTTTATTTGGAGCTAAAGGTATTTTTTTAATTCTCATCTTTTGTTCCGATGATTTGAGTTATGATTCGCCTATTTCTTGGACGGGTATCAAAATCAATGAAAACGATTTGTTGCCATGTTCCATGAATGATTTTTCCTTGATGAATGGGGATAGTAATACCTGGGCCCATGAGAGTTGCTTTGACATGTGATCTTCCATTATCATCATTCCATGTTTCATGGTGTGAATAATAGTTATTTTTTGGAGCGATATTATTCATTGCTTCAGGAAAATCCTTTTGCAGTCCTGGTTCATATTCAATGGTAGATATTGTTCCTGTAGATCCGGGTACAAATACACAGATAATTCCCTCCTGTATTTTTGATTTTGAAACAATATCTTGGATCTCATCGGTGATATCTTTCATATCGTTTTCACCTTTTGTTGAAAATTGTAGTTCCTTATAATGATTTTTCATGATTACTTCCTCTAGTAATACATCATTTATGTTATGATCAATCTTATGGTGTGTTAAAATATTTTTTTGCTCCACTTGCATCTCGAGTAAATACTCCAAAATCTGAGATGTTACTCAACACAGATTTTGGAAATACTGGTCCTTCAACGCAAACACGTAATCCTTTTCCAATGACACATTGCCCGCAGATTCCCACTCCACATTTCATGTATCTCTCCAATGATGCTTCAAATATGATATCTTTATTTTCACACATTTGATATAAATATTTCATCATTGGTTCAGGTCCACAAGTATAAACTGCATCAAATAGCCCAGATTGAATTAAATCTTCTGCTTTTGTGGTAGCTAATCCCTTTGTTCCTTTGCTTCCATCATCTGTAGTTATATGAATGTTAGCTTTGGTGTTCTGTATCCGATTTAGAAAAAAAAGCTCCTCTTTTGTTTTTGCCCCAATGATTACCGTGACTTGCTTTTGTTCTTGAAGGACTTGTTCGACAGCAGGGGCAATCATTGCCATCCCGGTTCCTCCAGCTACAAATAAAATTTTTTTTCCGGCTAGTGAGAAGCCATTTCCATATGGACCACGAATCCCAATGAGATCTTTTGATTTCTTTTGGAAGAGAGCATCAGTTGCTTCGCCGACTTTTCGAAAGGTGATGCCTTTTTCCTTTGGTTTTATCATGGAAACACTCATAGGTATTTCATCAACACCTGGAATCCAGATCATGTAGAACTGACCCGGATTTATTGGCTGTGGATGATGAAAAGTAATTGTTTTAATATTTGGGGTTTCTCTGATCTCTGTGAGTATTCTTGAAATAACATATTGATTTTTCATTGGTGAGCAACCCCGATTATATCTTTAACTTGGTCGATATCATGTTTTTGCATCCAGGAATTGATTTCTTTGTTTATTTGTTGAAAGACATCTATCCCTCTTGAGTATACGGCTGTTCCAATTTGAACAGCTGTTGCCCCGGCCATGAGAAATTCAATTACGTTCTCCCCCGTTGTAATACCACCAACGCCAACTATGGGAATATGAATATGTTCAAAAAGATCATAGACGGCTTTGAGTGCGATTGGTTTGATTGCTGGTCCACTGTATCCACCTGTTTTGTTGCCAAGGACTGGCTGTTGTAATTCGATGTTGATGCTCATTGCTTTCAGGGTGTTTATAGCTACTATACCATCCGCGCCTGCTTGTTCTGCAGCAAGTGCAATGGATTTGATGTCATTGACCTGAGCTGATAGTTTCACAAAAACTGGTTTGCTAACTTGTTCTTTTACGGTACGAGTGATTTCCTTGATAAGTGAAGGATCTTGACCGATTTCAATCCCATATCCTTTGGCATGCGGGCAACTACAGTTTAATTCCAATGCATCGATATGGGGGCTCATTTTGTGAGCTATTTGCTGGAATTCTTCTTTATTTGATCCAAAAATACTTCCGATGATAACACCGGATGAATCCTTCATCTCCTTGAGTTCATCAAGATAGACATCAATTCCAGGATTAGGTAATCCCATCGCATTTAATATACCGTAATCAAGATCAACAAATGTTGGATTTTTATGTCCTTTCCTGGGAGTAAGTCCAATTGATTTAGTTACAACTGCACCTGCTCCTTGTTCAAGGATGCGTTTCATGCTGCCAGCATCTTCATCCATGATACCTGATGCAAGAATGAGTGGATTTCGAATGGATAGTCCTGAAAGCCGGATGTGAACATCCACCAGTGATATCACCAAGTATCGAATATCGCTCTGTTATTTAAACCCATTTTTTGCAATCGATGGCGAAAAATACATTAGATGAAAATAGGTATGGTGGAGTTGTATCATGATGTATTTGGTTACAAAATGGTTTGGAACGTTTCTTTTTGATGAAAACATTCTTGTGGATTTTTCTCTCTTTCCCCGAGATGCAGAAAAACTTGGAAGAGTTTTTATTGCCATGAGAAAAGCAGAGATATTAGAGCAAGAACGCAGATTATGTTCTGGTTCTGTTGTGGTTAATGAATCTCGCTTGTCCTCTCTAGGATCATATGAGCCAAGGAATGAATGGTTTTCATCTGTTGAGCTATCCTTTTCTGATTATAATTTTTCTTTTTCTCTATTGCAGCAAGCGTTAATCTGTTGTGCAGATTTTTTTATCAAAGAGGATTTACAAAGGAAGGATTATCAGATCATTCAGATGATCAATTCGATTGATGAATTGTATCAAACCCAAAATATTCTCCAGGAGAGAATTCAATCTTGGAACTCTTTTCCGACCGTTGAAAAATATATCAAACCAGTAAAGGACCTACTCAGTCAGGTGAATGAACAAAGAGATTGGTATGAACAAATGGTCACTGATGAAATTCAATCCATTGCGCCGAATACTTCTTCTCTTATTGGCCCTATTCTCACCTCCCGGTTGCTTTCGATTGCGGGTACCATGAGAAGACTTGCTTGTTTTCCAGCTTCAACCATTCAGTTATTAGGTGCAGAGAAAGCCTTTTTTCGGTTTAAAAAAGAGGGAGGAAAACCACCGAAGCATGGTCTCATCTTTCAGCATCCTCTGATTAATAATGCTCCTCGTCAGTGTCGTGGACGTATTGCTCGGTTGTTAGCATCTAAGATAATGTTAGCTGCTCGGGCAGATGTATTTACCAAAAATTTGATTGCTGATCAGTTACGTGCTTCGTTAAAGCAGGGAGTTATGCAGATTAAAAAAAATAAGTAAAGCTATAAGTATGATGTTTTTTTTATTGACTAAAAAAAACCAGCTTATTTGAACTATGTGGTGACTGAGATCATGAGTGATATTCGTTCAGTGTTTCGAGACATTGGTGCTGTTTTCATTATGATTGGTTTTGTGTCCCTTATTGCTATGATTATTCCTTTTATCTTTCAGGAATATGGTGGTCAGACAAGCTTTGATGGTCTTTTTCCTATGCTGGTTACGTCTGCGGTGTATTTTGGATTTGGATTACCTTTGTATTATGTATTTCGTAATGCTGATCCTGCTGATTTTAAAAGTGCAATGGTCACTGCTGCATTGGGATGGTTGTTAATCTCTTTAATTGGAAGTATTCCTTTTTTCTTAATTCCTTACAATACTGATTCCTTGCTGAAAATGGATTTTTTATCAGCGTTTTTCGAATCAATGTCGGGGTGGACTGGTACTGGGTTGACCATGGTTGATAATGAGAGTTTGCTTCCGTATACACTGCAGTTTTGGAGAACGTTTATCCAATGGGTGGGAGGAGTTGGAGTGATTGTGTTAACCCTCTCGATTCTTGCCCGTCCCGGGACTGGTTCATACGTTTTATATAAAGGTGAAGCAAGGGATCAGAAAACGCATCCCTCTATTGTTTCAACGGTTCGTACTATTTGGTGGATCTATGCATTGTATACCATCATCGGAATTTTAGTATTGATTGTTGTGGGAATGTTAACGTCTGATGGGATGAATGTATGGGAATCGATTAATCATGCTATGACTGGGCTTGGCACGGGGGGTTTTTCAGTTACTGATGATAGTATCGCTCCTTTTGGAATGGCTAGTCAGCTTGTAGTTGTGTTTTTGATGATTTTTGGAGCCATTACTTTTTCTGCACATTATGATTTATTAAATGGCCGGGTGAAAAAATTTTTTTCGGATGCCCAATTGAAAACAATGATCATCCTCATTGTAGTTGGGGTGATGGTGTTGACTGTGATGTTGACCATGGATAGTTTTTCTCCGATGGATTCCTTTGTTGAGATGATTGGTCCTGGTGGATTTCAGTTTATATCTGCATTGACATGTACTGGTTTTGCGTCAGTTACTAATCTAGGGAATTGGTCAGAATCATCAAAATTGTTGTTATCCTTTGCCATGGTGGTGGGTGGTGCAGCAGGGTCCACTGCTGGGGGTATTAAATTGTTTCGCGCAATCTTATTGTATAAGGGTGTTGGATGGCGGATTAAACGTGCTATTTCAACTCCAAGAAGGGTGTTTGTTCATAAACTTGGTGAAAAATCGCTTTCCAAGGATGATGCCATGGATTTGATTAATGAAGCAGCTATTATTTCATTTATGTGGGTAATTATTTTAGTAATTGGGGTGATGGTGCTATCTTTGATTTTTCCTTCAGCGACGCTTGGGACTATTATCTTTGAAGTTTGTTCCGCTCAAGGAAATGTTGGATTGACCGCTGGGCTAACTAGTATTGAGATGCAAGCGGTTTCAAAAATCATGCTAATTCTTAATATGTGGGTAGGAAGACTTGAAATCATACCTATTGTGGTGTTGTTTCGTTCATTATTTGGCTTGAAACGAAATATCATCTAGACTATATTATTCGGTATCTTGTTGTTTAAGAAGAGAAAATTGTTCATCTTGGAATTTGTTAATATATTGTTCGATTTGTCGTATTGCACTGAGTAAATTTATTGCTTCCTCGTCATCTGGTGATGCAGGAACTGTTGAATTTGGATTAGCCTCTTTTTTTTGATGATACTCTGTTTTTCGGTATTCCTGGTCAAGGATGTCTCTTGCATGTTTTAAGGTCTTTATTTTTTCATTCACATGTTGAATGGTTTCAGGCATGTTTCTTTCCTCTTTCAACGCTTTCCATTTAAATTTTAGCTCATGTTATCTTTGAGGTTATTCATAAAGTTTTACTCTAGTCTATAAGGTTAATTCCATGAGACCTGTTTTTTTTGATAATGTTTTTGTTGTTGACAATGTTGTTTTGATAAGTGAGATTTCATTGGTCACCGATACGGTTCCATCGATGAGATGTCCTCCAAGCACATTTTTGTCTTCATCCCCAATGGTCACATGAATATGAATATGATATTGATCATCTGAGTGGATGATGGTGCCAGATACGGTAAGAAGTTCGTAGATACCTGTAAAGGTGTTTGGCATGTAGTTGTTTTTCTCCCTGAAATAACCTAATGTTGGATTTTCGATTTGTCCTATTCCAGAAAGGATTATTGCTGTTTGAATCCTGTGTTTTTGTGCGATGTGTTTGAGTGATGAAAGAATGTTTTCCTCTGGGAAAAGTCGAACGATGATAATATTGTTTTTTTCTTTTGTTTTCATGATTGGTTGATATTGGGTCAATACATATAAACATAGATGATATTACTGGTAATGATGTCAGTGAGAGATGAAATTGAAGTGGTTCATTCACGTATTATGTCATGTCGTAAATGTGGCTTGTGGGAAACACGGACGCAACCAGTTGCTGGTGAAGGATCTGTAAAAGCTGATATTATGTTCATTGGCGAGGCACCTGGTTTTCATGAGGACAAACAAGGTCGACCGTTTGTAGGGAGAGCAGGAAAGATTCTTGATGAACTTTTAGCATCAGTGTCATTAAGACGAAATGATGTATTCATCGCAAATATTTTAAAATGTCGTCCACCTCGCAATCGTAATCCAAACAAAAGCGAGATTTCAGCTTGTAGTGAGTATTTGAACCAGCAAATCGATATCGTTCAGCCATCGGTTATTGTCGCATTGGGTAATTTTGCTAGTGAATTTATTTTAAATAAATTTACGCTTCCTTTTTCAAAGATTAGCAAGATTCATGGGAAAGTCTTCAAAAAGGAAACATTGTCCGGGATAAGATATATAATTCCCATGTATCATCCCGCTGTTGCTATTTATAATCCAACAAAGAAATCACTGTTGTTAGATGATATGAGATCCATCAATCAGGTAAGAAAGATGATCCATGTTCCATCTTAGGATTGCTGATAAAAGACTGTTTACTTGTTTTTTTGTGAAAATATGACCAATTATCATGCAAGAACACATACGATTGCAGAAGCTCCTATTGTAAAATTGTTATCTGATGTTATTATTCCTGATGATTGTATTTCATTAGGACAGGGCATTCCTTTTTTTGGTCCACCAGATGATGTTATCCAAAGTGTTAAAGATCAAGTTACTTCACCGGTTGCGTATCAATATACTGAGGATGCGGGTTTGTTTTCTTTAAGGGAAAAAATAGCTCAAAAACTAATGATTGAACAAAAGGTAGATGTTTCTGCTGCGGATCAGATTATGGTTACAACTGGGGCGAATCAGGCTTTTTTTAATGCACTCTTATCGGTTACTAATCCATCTGATGAGGTAATTCTTTTTCAACCAACCTATTTCAATTATGTGATGGCTGTTCAAATGGCTGGTTGTAAACCAGTGATTGTTAATACTGATGATCATTTTCTTCCTTCAATTGAACATCTTAAGGAGAGTATTACATCAAAAACAAGAGTTGTTGTTACTATTTCCCCGAATAATCCGACAGGTGCAGTTTATCCATTTGATCAGCTGAAGATGATTAATGAAGTATGTGCGGATGGTGGTCTTTTCCATATTTCTGATGAGGTCTATGAGTATTTTGTATATGATGATGCTGAACATGTCTGTCCATTGAAGTTTGATGATGATATTGATCATACCATTTCATTGTTTTCATTTTCAAAAGCATTTGGAATGTCCGGATATAGAATTGGATATATGGTAATGCCCCGGATGCTGTATACTGATTGTCTAAAAGTGCAGGATACCATTGGTATTTCTGCCCCCTCTCTCAGTCAACTTGCCGCAGAAAAAGCAATTGACAAAGGAAGATCATATTGTTCTAGATTTTTTTCAGAGATGAAGAAAAATAGACATATTCTTCGGGATGATTTTTCTAAAGAATCAGATATTTTTTGTTCCATTACCAATGGTGCTTATTATGTTTTGTTATCCTATCATGCTGATATCTCATCATGGGAATTATCAAAACGATTCATTGAAGAATTTGGGGTGTTGGTTCTTCCTGGATCAATTTTTCGAAATGAGTTTTCATTGAGGATATCATATGGAAATCTTACTCATGATACATTTCAAGATGGAGTGCAACGATTGATTCAGGGATTTAATGAGTTGATTTACTGATCTAATGGTTTATTCATTATGTTGAAAACTCTGTTTGAGAAAGCGGTGAAATTGGTCGTTATTGAATGGTTTTGGTAAATAATTTGAAGCATCCGTGCTATCAATCTGTGTTTTTTTATGTGGATCAATGGCAAGATATCCATTTTTTCCTTCATCTGGAATGGTGGTATTAAGGAGAAGAAGCGTGATGTTTTCATCGTGGTGAAGTTCTTCAAGAGCCTTTCGAGTATTTTCAACTGTTTTGATAGTAATCGGTTCATCTTCTATAGTTCTGGACAGACGTTGGATGGTTGGATTATCATCAATTATCATAATCGTTTTCATGTTTTAATCATGAAAAGGATAAACATGTTCATTTATATTTTTTTTCCATTGGACGGTTTGAGAATGCATTGAAGATAAAGGGTGGGAAGAAGGGGCTAGATGGGTGCAAGAAGAGGTGATAGAGAAAGGTATATTCCAGCCCCTTTCTGATTTTATATTTCAGGTTCTGTCTTTTTTCTTATTTAAGGATGTTCTGAAAAAATGCCAATATGTTTTTTTATTTTACCGTTATTTTATGAAAATTATGGATAATTAAATTTTTTTTACAATAATATATTGTTTAATTGAGAAAATGAATGCACCTAAAATCTTGGATGAGTAGCTACGTATTTACATGCATATGCGATTACACTAAATGATTAAATATTGTTAAATTATTTTATTAGTAACAAAAAAGTTAGGAAGGATGGAGAAAAAATGGAAGAATTATTAAAAAAGATTGGAAGCTGGTTATTTCTCTTGGGAATATTAATCTCAGTTGTTGTTGGTATTGTTTTTGCTGCCAATCCAACATGGTTAACAAACTATTCAGCAACGATATCAACTGTTCTAGCGGTCCTTGGTTTTATCGTTGGAGTATTATCGTTCTTCGCGCTGGGTAGTATCACTCAAGAAAGAGTTCCCACGTTTCTGATCGCAGCATTGATGTTGGTTGGAATTGGTGCGGCATTAAATACCAATTTCTTCTCCCAGATCAACTATATTGGTGCCTACTTCACTAATATTGCTGCAATGATTGCAGTATTTGTGGCTCCTGCCGCAGGTATTCTTGCCATTAGAGCTATCTGGGATGCAGGAAAAAGTGAAGAAATCGAAAAAGTAATGCCAAAAATACCAAAATAAGAAAAATAATTTTTCTTATTTTTTTCCCTTTTTTTATATATTTCCGTTAAGGTTGTTAAGGAACCATTTATAAAAACTAATGATGGTGATGGTAAACAGTCCAGCGACGAATCCAATGACCATCGAAGTTATTGCATACATGTTTTTTTT
>CAZQMI010000017.1:0-29001 GCA_964594475.1 uncultured Thermoplasmatales archaeon | reverse complement strand
TATATGTTCTTCAGCGTCTTCCCGGTATTCCCAACCGCTTTCAATCTTGCCGTCAACAATAACGTAGTATTCGTAATCCGGATTGTTAATCATGTCTAATTCCCTAAAGTACAGTAAGTATTACTCAAAACTCTATACCTTCAAGTTCTACTATTTTTTCATACGCAGAATCTTTGTCACCCTTAAAAGTAAAGATATATCTCAGATCTCCTTCACCCTTGATAGCAAAATCAGATCCTTTTTTGACGTCGGTTAGTATACCCAACAGTTTTTCAATGCCAGTATTTCCAGAAACATCTTCTTGCCACTCATCTCTCCATTCATCGGATTCAATACTCAAGAAGTGCAATACTTCCTTCGATTCTTTCGGAGATGGTTTGTAAGTGATTGGACTTAGCTCTGGTTCTTCCTCAGTATCATATATTACTGCGTCTTTCCAAATAGATTTCGGAGAACCTTCTTTATATGTAAAAAGATATGCTTCCTCTTCTTCTCCAATTGCTGCAACTTTAGCACCCTTTTTCACATCTCTGATAAGTTTTTTAAGGTCAGGTTCACTTATTTCAGTCCAGCTTTCAAGATCAACTGGGTAGTAAGATAACCAAGTCTTCTCCGTTGGTTCTGGATCATCTAAATCACCAGAAAGTCTTTTATTTATAAAGTTAACAATATCATTTATATTATCAGCCGATAAATCTTTACGATCAGAGTATATCCAAAAACTGTCTTTTGACTCTTCCTTATTGATCATACGAGTAATCTCAAAAACTACACCGTCAATATTAACTTGGCCTTCTATAGCGACTATATCTCCTTTGTCATAGGCCAAGGAAGTGTGGTCCACCTTGATCGTACGATCCGAAAGTTGAGCCTTCAAATCCGTCATCATATCTTTGAATCTCTTATAGGCTAATTTTTCGTTATCTGCGTTATCTTCGATACCTTCTACTAAAACCATGTCTACTATTTTATCAAGTTTATACACAATACTATCCTTCATTTGGCCAAAGTTCGTGCGGGTTCGCACCCAAAGAAACAATCTTCTCTTTCGGCACATCCAACCCGCCGATTATCGTATATACCTTCATAACATCAGCGGCTTCCGGACGGGTATCATTATAAATACCTCTATGACACGTAGCGTCACCAACCAAATTGTTGAGTGTATCAAAGCCATAATTGATCATGTCCTGCACACCTGCTTTTTCCATAATATTGTTACCGCCTACCGCAATGCAGCCCGCAAACTTCGCAGTGGTAAGATCAAAACCTCCAGCAAGAAGAGTCTTCTCAATGTTAGTAGCGAGAGCATTACTGATAGACGTCTCGTCTTTAATTTCCTTTACCTTGGTCAGACCCATAATACAGCATCCTCCGCACTGTATAATAGATCTGTAATCTACAGGATCAAAACTGGTAAATTCAGAGTTCATATTGGACAGTTGGTTAAAGATGCTGAACAGACCTGCAACGGTTTGGTTGATTGTTGGCCAAAATTGCTTCACCGATAGTCCTCGGTAAAGACGGCCGATCTTGTCGTTGTCTATTATGATGAGTGGGCTAATTTTGTTGGTTATGGCCATTCGACCAACCGACCCAAGCACTTCCTTGGCGTTGCTCTTGATGTCGCCAGAAGACAGCTCTCCGGACGTAGGCAACGTAAGAATAACACCCACTTTCTTCTGGGGGTCTTCTTCCTTAATAAACTCCATATACCTGAGAGCAATAGAGATGAGAGTAGGTAACGAGCCTCCACCTGTACCTCCACCGGCTCCAGCGGAGACAAGTATGTGTTGACAATTGCCGAATATTCTGCGCATAATATCAAAGACTTGCTGTTGATATTTCTGTGCTGCTTTCTCACCACGTACCATATCTTTGCCAGCACCCATTTCACCGACGTCTAAGAGTAACTTATGTTCGTCTGGAAGTGTAAGAGTGGACAGATCCTGACTGGCTGTGTTTATTGCAATGGACTTTTTGTAGCCGTTGTCGTAGAAAGATTGAGCTATACGACCACCACATTGACCACTACCAATGATCGCATAATCAACAGATCCGTCTATTTCGTTCTTAACTGAATCCTCTACTTCTTCCGGTATTTCGAGCGACTCTAAGGGCAATTCTGGTATATTAAAATCAACCATAACAAACAATCCTCCATTTCACCTAAAAGTTAACCCACCGATGGATAAACTTTTCTCAAGTTACCCAATCTCCCTAAAGAAATCAATTTGTTGACTAATGATTTAGGACTTTGATGGAACAAAGCATGACAATAACGACAAACAGTTATAAGATTATCTTCGGCACAATTGGTTTTATCCTCATCGATGTGGTGTACGTCAAGAATTAGTTTCTTGTTAAAGTTATTATCACCACAAAACTGGCAAGTAAATGTATCCCGTTTGCGTATACTCTTCTTTAATCTCTTACTCCACTCTTCTGGGTACTCAATAGAATTACCACCGGACCACTTAGGATTGTTTGGTCCTTTGTTCCATTCTGGGTGTCTCCGCTTATAGAGTCTGCGCTTGATAGACATCTTAAATTTCGTGGTGGCTGAATGAGCCTTTCCATGAAAAGGACCCCTGGTTCCGTACATGGAATTATTTTCTCCTTTTTGAGACCCATTGTGTATCATACCCTCAGAAGTATGTATTCCGTTCAATTTGACTCGTGCATCTGTCTCTTTGGTTAACCCCTTATTCCAAGTGACGATCTTACCTTCGGCTAGTCGCTTTGATCTGGTTTTAGATATCGCATCTTTGGTATTTTGTGAATGTTTTCTTCCAAGCATAGACTTATTGTGCCCACTAATAAATTTGCACCAGCGCATGTGGTTGTAATCAAACGTTACTTTTATTCCACACCCACAAGCACATATAGGAGGTTCTTCTCCAGGTGGAGTCCAACCCTGATCCTTCATTTGCTTCTTTGTTAATCCGTACTTACGTTTGGGACTATTCTTAAGGTCATACTTACGAGACATAATCCACCTTGAACTGATTAACCGCCAAAGTTTTTCACAACCTGTTTGGCCAAACCTCTAACTTCTGGCCACTGGTCACCGTATTTATCAGACAGACGATCCATAACATGCAACTTAAATTTTTCCAAGGCTTCCTTTGTTTCTCCTCCTAAGTCAGGGCCAACGTCTTGCCAGTAATCGTAGACAAAGTCTTCGAGCTCTTGCTTCAATTGCTCTAACTCTGGCTGAGAACCTGATTCTTGCTCTACTATGCTGTCTACGATTTGGTCAACGTCCATGGTATAGGAACCTCGTAAAAGTAATCAGTCTTCGTAAAACTCCCGTGCTTCCTTTGTAGTGTCCAATAATCTTTGCTTCCAGTCCAAAAGATCCTTTCGCAAACTATCTACATAAGAGGATAGTCTGCTCTTGAGTTCTTCATCTTCGATACTCTCCACTCGATCCTTAATAGAATCCAAACTCTGTAACAGCTCCTCAGCATTTGAATCTGCAGCATTGATTAGTGTTACCACCCCTTCCGGATCATCATCACTCTGTTCACTCAATATAGTGGAGACCGCAGCATCAACACTGTTACTATTACTTACATTTTCCATGACAACAAAGTCATGATGCATCTTGATATCGTCTTCTGAATCTACTTGATCCGAAGTATCCAGAGAAGCCGCAGTATTTAATGAAATCTTACCTCCCTTTACTTTTGTTACTTCACCCTTTTTGGTTTTTAATCCTGAAGCCGTTTTGATCCCATATAAAACAGTGTCTCCAGCTTTAGGTTTACTCATGTCTCTATACCTCCTCCGCTTGCTCTGTAAGTTTAGGTAACGGCTCTCCTCGAGAAACAGTTAAAGGAAAGCCTATCCTGCCTGATAAAATATGCTTCATCTTATCAAACAACATCCGTAGTCTTCTATCCGTGACCATTTTATTGTTTATTTCTTCAACCAGCTTCGATTTGCTGTATCTCTTGGTAGCTTTACTGGACTCTTGTGGTTCTTCATCAGAGATGCTCATCATAAGTTTATCCATAACATCGTTGGGCAGTTTCATGTATTCTTTGAAAACAAATCTTGCCCACTCTTTTCGGTCTAATCCGTATTCATCACCTATACCTGCAAGTTGGTCAACTATATCCAATTGGGTAGATAATAGCTCAGTACGCATCTCTTCGTCTATTGCATTAATCGGAGGCATCAATATACGAAAGTCTACGGAGTTTGGATCAATGTTTTTGAAGGCCAAATGAAGTTCCATAAGTCTCGTGTAACCCGAAATAATTGGTTTTCTTAGAGCCTTAATTACCCGAGCGAACCGAACAGACTCTTGTATAAGAGTAGCCTTAGCGTTGATTTCCCCTTCCAGCCCTAAGTAAGCCGGTGGTACACGCAACTTTCCAGCCAACTTGTATGTCAAAAACTTAATATCCCCGATGTCAGGTATCTCTGTGTCTCCATCAATTTTGGACACAGTAGTATTTGACTCTCTCTTTTTAGGGAAGAAAATAAGATTATCAAGTGACCAAGGATTGTATCTCTTCTCAAATTCCCCATCCCCCTCATTACTAACAAAGATTTGAGACCTAATCATTCGTCGCCATTCATTAACGATCTTTCTTTGTGTGATAATGTCGGCTGAGCCTGTATCAATTTCAAACTTCAAGCGGCTTGGCATCATATCAAGTCTATGTACGATCATGGCGTCTTCCGCCATCTTTAGTTTCTTAAAGACTTGACGAGCCTCGTCAACAATAGCTTCTCCGTACTCTGTACCACGGTTCTTACCCAGCCGTCTAAAATGCACAAACTCCCAGGGCAACCATAGTTGACTGGGTTTACCTTTGTCGTCCTTTACAGCCATTTCCTCAGGTGGTGGCTTTCCTTCCCATTCAAAGCCTACCAGATTTTTGTACTCATCCCAATGGCGAACCATAATATTAGGATCTCTAAAATCAATGCCTGTGATGCCTTCATCATTGTGGAAGACCTGTTCAAAATTGTTTCCATAAGCAGCTAACCACCAGGCTTGAGAGTAAAGGTTATCAATAACGTTGACCTGATCAAAGAGGTCATTACCTATCTTTTGAATTTCGGAATTATCTGATTCTAACCATAGTGGGTCCGGATAGTTTATATCCGTAGCTATCGCTTCCTCAGCATATATGTCTAATGCTGTAGAAATGAGATCGTGTTCAGTCATCTGAGCATAATCTCTGAGCTTCTGATCTCTATCTCTACCTAAAGCAACCTGGTCTTGATACCAATTGTACGTACCAGCACCAGGAGTATTTGCACCTAATCCTTGCTGAGGCAACTGGCCACGCTGGGCATATGTGGGCAGTTCATCCGTAAACCCAAATATGGATAATAACTTTCCTACTCTACCAAAAGGAGCTGGTCCTGCCATTAGACTCTCCACCAATAAGGATTAATCTTCTTCACCACCAAAAATATCGTCTTCTTCAGGCTCTTCACCGAAGATGTCTGCCTCGTCCTCAGGTTCTTCTGGTTCTTCCACTGAGTCGAGTTCTTGCTCTGCTTTCTTCTGTTTCTTCTCTTCTTTTTCCACCTCAAGAACCAACGTCTCTTCCATACTGTATAGCTCTTCTACCAGTTGCTTGTAAAGACGTTCAATGGTAGCAGCATCTGTGGCGTTGGCGTAATCAATAGTAATAACTTTTGCCTTGGAAACGTCTCCTGCCATAGATCTGAGCCTGTCGTGTAGACCTTTAATATGGTCTAACGCTGTGGTAGGACCATATCGTTTGTCCTCTGTGATAGACAAAAGACTCGACATGCGGTCTTCTCTTTCTTTCATGTTACTACCTCCTTCAAGGTCTTGTAGTTTCTTAGTAAACGACACCCAATAATTACGTAGTTTGTTGGCAAGAAATTCAGCGTTGAATCCCGAAACGTTCCCTCCCTTGCGTATATAGGATTCCAGCTCATGCTCAAAGAGATTCCAAAGATAGTCCAAGTCGTCCTTGATGAGTTCTCCATACTCCTCTTCAGCAACCAGAGCATCCGCATTTGCAAGTAAAGAAGAAAAATCATCACGAGAAACAAAATCTGACTGAAGTAACTTGTCTAACCCGCCAGTTATTTTGTTTACCGCCTTAATAAATTTCTCGTCCATCTATTCAAGAACCTCAATAATTTACAACTAAGACTTGCTGCCAAACCTGACAGCAAGATTGTTTTCCAAGAGAGTATTGTTGAGAGTCGTTTCCCACTTACCTTCTTCGGCATCTTCTTCACTTAGCCAGATGTCTGTTATATACCTACCGTATTTGCCACGCTTGTGTGTCTTAATGAAGATAGTACCTTTAACTTCAGCAATTTTCTCGCGAACAAAATCACGTGCCTCATACGCCTTCTTCTTTTCTTCCAGATCACGTGTTCGTATCTCTGGAGTATCTACCTCACGAAGACGCAAGCGTTTCTTTTGGATAACCATGTTAAAACCAACGTCTATATCGCAGGTAATAGTGTCACCATCATATACTCTTGTAACCTTAGCTCTGTATTCATACATGTTAGGCAAGCCACCAAAAGAAGATTATGATCAGTAAATTAATGCAGATCCGATATAGGTCTGAACTGCTTCTATGGACTGAGTGTCCGTAGACCCCACTTCATCATACTTGCGCATTAGATCTACGACCTTATCCAATGCTGCTTTTATTTCCTTGGTTGCCTTCTTCTGCTTTTGCTCCAGCTTCTTCGCTTCTGCTGGAGAGTCATCCTCATCCGGTTCGTAAAGCATAAAAGGATTAGGCACCAGGTCACTATCATACTCTTCTTCTTCAGACATCTTTCGAGAAGAACCTTTGCCACGAGTTCTATTGCTGATCAGTTCATCTGCAACTTTAAGAATATCTTCTGGCATTTTCATCTCCTATCTTAGTAGTGTTGATTCGTTTATGACAGCGTCTACTATGCGGTCTACATTCAAATTTTTTCCTGCCGCTATACTTGGCTTCAATCCAAACAGTGGCTTCAACTCAAAGTTGACAAACTTTCTTTTCTTCAGCTTGGGCCAGTCATAGCTATATTCAGACATAACTTCCAATGCTTCAAGGTAATTACTTTTTCCGGGATACCCCATTGACTCTTCGACTACTGTAAAGAAAAAGAATGCAAGTTCATCATCATCTTTTTTGCTGATGGCATGAGACATTAGTGGTTCAAAACTGGCGTTCTCCATAAACTCATTGTTCATACGAATACCAAAACGCCTCATACGTTCCAAGCTATCTTTCTCAGTATCAACCTCATCTTTGAACTCATGATCGGAATCCCTATGTACGAATTCATGAGTGAGAAACTCCTGAAGACCTGACATGTCTTCCCCAACTATGTCTACACCAGCGTACACCTTGTTACCTACCCGCTTAAAGGAGTCTATACTGCCTCCTGTCAAAACAATAGTGTCGACGTCATACTCTGGTGCCTTACTAAACAAGCTCGCCAAATACGGATCCTTTCGTACCTTATTGAAGAACTTCAATAGATCTTTGGAAGATACACCATCGTCCAAGTCTATATTTACTCCTAAAGACAGTCTGCTTAAAAAGCTAAGAACTCTGTCTAATAATGATTCATTTATCTTATTCAAGTTCTTCATAAACCTCTATTATAGCATCCATTTGAGATAGGTTATTTGGGTTGGGTATAGACTCTATCCGAGTAACGAACCTCGCACCTGGCCGTGAGAGAAGGTCTATCACGTTCTTGTTGCCCCGCCTACGTGCATCGTCTAAGACAAAGTTCTTCAACAAGGTAAATATCTGGTTGCCTCCCACTTCCTTCTTTATCACAAGCCTTCTTCGAGCTCTCTTTTTGGATGAGTTCTTACTGTCCTGTGACATTTAAGTCTCCATTATAAGATATCCAATCCTTAAGATCTGATTCTCTTACTTGGATATCCTGATGTATACTCTTAGCGGCTGAAGCAACATAGTCCAAAGTCTCAGCATTGATTTTGAACTGCTCTTCCAATTCTTCCTTACACTTAACTTGTTTCTTATACTCTCTGTGATATTCATACAGATCGGAGAGTTCTGCTATGATGTCTAAGAAGGATTCTCCCTTAACGACAGGAAGTAAATCTGCATAGTCTTCCCAGTCATCAAGCCTCTCCATAGCAAACCTTACAGCCTTAGAAGTTTTTCCACTTTCCAACTTGGAAAGTATCTTCTCTATGATTTGTACAGCTTTCTTACGTTCCTTTTCCTCATTAATCTCAGTTATCTTTGATATTTCATACTTGTTGGATAGTCTGTTGGTCAAAAGATCCACAACACCGTTTATAGCCATCTTACCTCCTTAATTGTACAACAGAGAGTCCACCGCTTGCTCTATTTTCTCTCCGTAAGTTAGATACTTATTCATAGCTTTAGGAGCAGTAGGCTTGCCTCCGTTTACTGGGTTAATCTCCACCACGCTGTTCTGTCTGATCAAACGCTTAATCGCCTCGTCTGACGTATCATCGCCTAGGCCTCTCTTAACATAAGATATGGCTTTAGGCATGTCGAGAGGCCCCGGATTCTTGCCCATATACTGAACTAATAACTTGGATACTCTTTGAACCTTATCCATGCGTTATTCTTCCTCCTGCTTAATCTCCTCTATGATTTCATATAAAGAGGGTATACTTCCAGGCTGGCTGGTATCGTTCATCCAACTTTTGAGGTGAGGGATGATGTAGGCTTCAGCCTGTCCTCTTAGCGCTGGCTCTAACTTCACAGCAACCTCGAGAGATTCAACGGCTTCTCGTATAAGTTCCGAAGCTAATTCCAGTGCTTCCTCAGCGCTTTCTGAATCTCGAGGGTCATCGAATTCTTCTTCCTTGAGTAACTTTGTAACTGCCTTGTCTATGTTGCTCATTTGGGGTTCTCCTGTTCATTTATGATTGCTTCAATTTGTTCTATACTAAAGGGTTTAAGAATGACCTCGATCACAGAATCATAATCCTTAAGATACTCAAACTGAGTAAATCCCGTAATAACAACAATCTTGTTATTCAAACTCCAAATATCTGACATGCTGATAACATCTCTGCCGTTCATCCCAGGCATCAAGATATCGAGTATAACCAGATCGTAAGATATAGACTTCATTAAAGCGTATGCTGCTTTTCCGTCCGAAACTATATCAAACTCTCGATTCGGTTTACCAAGAAGAAACTCGAGGCTCTCCCGTAAATCCTTTTCGTCATCAGCAATCAAAATACGCATCGTTACTTCTTTTTCTCTTCCTGGTAAGACATGAGACGGTCTATAATCTCGTCTTTGGTTCCATCGGTATCCAGATCCTTCTCAGTACACATCTTCTGAAGATCAGCCTTCTGGTTGGCCTTCAGTTCGGAGACAGTATAGTAAGATTCTTCTTCCACTTCAGCCTCTTCTTCAGATTTTTCTTCAACCTTCTCTTCTTTGGGCTCCTCAGGCTCTTCTTTGAGTTCTGGGGCAGGCTTAGGCTGAATCTTGCCGTCTACGATCTTACGCTCAACCAACTGATCTCCCATCCAAACCTTCTCAAACTTAGCAACTTTCTGGTTTTTGTCTTTAGCCATATGACTTCTCCTAACAAAAAGATTAAAGTTTCATACCACAATAAGGACAATAAAAATTACCTCTTGTCCCTCTAATAAATGTGTGCTCACCTTTAATAGAACAATGCATAGCTCCAATAGTCTTTTGAATCAGCCAAACCAGTATTTTGATCACTGGTGACAGTATACGGATTATAGGTGCTAAGAACTTCATCAAGAGCAGCTCCCAAAAAAGTGGTACGCAAAATGAGCACCTAACACCGTAAAATTGCGTTTTCATATTCCTATACCTTACACCACGTATTTGTATACAGTCTACAACTTTACTACCAAATCCTTGGGTATATTATGTTTAGACATTAGTGCCTCAAGGTCATCACCAGTATCAATAACTTCTGCTTTGCCCCGTCCAGTATCACCCCACACACCGTATCTTGGCAACTGTGTAGTTTCTTCCGTGCCGAGATCATTAGTAATATCGTAAGATTGGCCCATATCCGTAATGAACTTTTTGACTTTTTCTTCAACAAATAAGTCCACCACTTGATAGACATCCTTAGACTCCGATTTCTTTACTGATCTCTTCACTATAGCCCTCTTAATGATAAGTTTAAGATAGTCTGGAACAAGATCCAGCGCTTCATCAGGTTCAAAAAACTTGGCCTGTTCCACTTCGGACTTTTGTATTCGGACAGCTTCATCTGATTGTTCGTCTACCAGTCCCGACTCATAGTCGGCAAGCCATGTGTAGACAACCTTACCCTCACCATCGTTCCAGTCTTCATCGACAGCATAGCCTAACGTACTTTTTGGCTTTGCTGTTATACCTGTCTCTTCCTTTGTTTCCCGCTCTGCAGCCTTCTTAGGTGCTTCTTTACCGTCTAAACCACCCTTAGGTATCTCCCAGAAGTCTTCCCCACGAGGTTTGACCAATAGGATCTTGTCGTCCTTATAAACAACAAGACCGTAGGACTGTGGGATGTTCTGCGGTGCTGTCCGCTGAGTTGACCGTTCGTCTCCTAATTCTTGAGACCGTATAACTCTTTCTACTGTTTGGTCAAGACGTGAGTTCAAGATTATTGGCCTCGTCTACCGATAGGTCCACGTCCTTTACCTACTGCCATCCCTCGACCCTTGCCGCCACTCCGCACCTTTGCGCCTGGAGCCGGGCATGGTGTCTCTTCTCTCTTTTGCAATTCCCGAATACGGTCCATAGCTTCTCTACGGTCATCATTATCTTGAATGAAGGCCAGACCCTGTCGTAGATCATCAAGCTCATCCTGCTCTTCTTTGGATAGGCTTTCCATTTTCTTACCACGACGCTTTTCTGCGTCACGTTTCAACTTCTGTAACCTCGGACTCATCTTTTCTTTGCCCTTGGCTTTTTTAGATACCCAGTCTATCAGCTTATCAAGAGCCACAGCAGTCTGGTCCACAACTTCTCCACCCAGCTCTGAAACGTCCATACCAAGAAACTGTAGTATCTTTTCGGCTTTTCCCTGGTCTGCAACTGCACGGGACTTGGCTTCTTTGATAAACGCATCCAAGTCTTTCACGTTCTCAATAACTTCTTCAGGAAACCCGAACTCTTCCAAAATCATTTTGTCTACTGCCTCATCGAGATCCTTAATCTTCATTTGACAAACTCCTGTAAAAAATGATTACTTGTAACCTTTCTTTTTCTTGGTGGAAATCTTCTTATTCATTGCTGCCTTGACTTCTTCCTTATCCCCTTCCGCTATCTTGGAAGCCTTAGGCGTATATCCGATACGTCCGTAAGCACTCCCAGCTACATACTTGCCATTCTTCTTGAACATAGCGAAATAAAGATATTTGTTACTCTTACCTTTACGCACTGTTAAGAATTCCGTATTGGTAGGTTTTCCGGAAACGTCAAGTGTGTCCTTCAGAGCTGAAATTGCTTTCTGTCTGTCCTTCTTACTTGGTTCATATATCTCCATTTGTTCAGAAACAACACGATCTACCGCAGACTCCACGGACTCCTCTGGTTCCTCTTCGTCTTCTTCATCGTCGTCTTCGTCTTCATCCCCCTCCTCTTCTTCAGGTTCTTCTTCAAGATCCTTAGCCATATTAACTGCGTCCTGAGCTACAGATAACAAGTCTTCATCCTCACCTACCATCTCATCCATGAGTATCTCTTCCAAGTCCTCAACAGCAGCACGGTAGGCTTCTTCCCTTCCTGCACCGTTGTGCTTCTTAGCATCCTCTAGCCGATGAGCAATCAGTGCCTTTATAACTGCGGAATCAATCTCAAAGTCATACTCATCAGCCAGATCATCAAGATCCATCTCTAATAAAGATTCAGCAGCTTTTTGTACGGCCTCTTCCTGATCTTCTCCGGACCAAAATCCTTCTGGCAGATCTGAAGACTTTACCAGAGCTTTATACCTGGGGTAATCGTACCCAGAGGTATCCACGAACAACAGCCAGTTTTTGTACTTGAAGATCTTTGTATCGTATTCATCCAGACTATCGTCATAGACTTCATTGAATTCAGGAAGCGTCAGGGCAAGTTTCTCGAAGTCCTTTTTGTTGTCAATCTCAATTATATCGGACTCTTCTATTGGAAAGTCCATCAGTACGGTGTCAAAGTCTGAACCCTGTGTCTCTCTGTACAGTTGTGATACACTGTCATATACGCCCTTGCTAATCATGTAGTTGTCTACTACAGATTCAGTTTGCCACTTCTTACTCTCACGATGGCTCTTCTTAACGGCCTTCTTTTTACCAAGCTGCGCCATACACACTGCATAAGGATTGACTTCGTCTTCACCTTCGGCGTCTCCAGTGACTATCTTCTTCCCGTTCTTCTTGGCATCTTTAGCAACACTGGTGACACAACGATGGAACTTCTTTGTATGAATACCCTTGCCATCGGGTGGTTCCATACCTGCTTTTTTATACATCTGTTTTATGTCTTCAGACATTGTTATTCTCCTTCATGCTTTTTAGGTGAGTTTCTAATTCGTCATGGTAACCAACAATTTTGTTCTTTTTATCCTCCCAGTAATCCGCACTGGAACCAGTGACACAAACTATTTCATGGCCTTCAGGATTCTTGTATCTATAGCTCCTCACAAAACCAACACCTGTTTTATCAAGAGGTTTATACCCGTATTTTGTCAGTATTGGATAGTGCCATTGGTCTTCAACCTTGTGTACTTTCTTATCTGCTTTTTCAAAATCAGGCTCAACTTCATTGTCAGGATCTAAATCCCAACCATAGTCCTTCTCTGATAGCAGCTTGTTTACTACTTTATCTATACGATCCATATTGTTCTCCGAAATCTTAGTCACTTGATAATTACCAGCTCTCTCACCAGCCTTGAGTTTTTTGAGTATAATTGATGCTTTAGCGTTCTGTGGTATGGACTTCTTGTGCAAAACGTAATCTATTTTTCTGTAGGCTGGAGGCTCAATGCCATAGTATTCGTAAACAGACCCACTGGGAAATTTTACCTTAACTATGCCTGTACCGGCTTCTTTAGAGAGACGGATAACAGGCAAGCTGCTCTTATCCTCCTTTAGCAAGGAGTAATGTTTACAGTCGTTCTCCAAATCGGGCGTGGATAACCATTCTTTCAAGCTATATCGACCGTGACTATCGATAACTTTGTCCTGCTTACTACAGTAAACAGAACCATGCTTGTCTGTTTCTACTGTAATAAAGTCTGTATTGTTCTCTCTAATGAAGTACTCGCAGGAGAGACATCTCCTCATATTTATCTCCAAGAATGGTAATAGGAATCTCTACCGTAAATTACGGTTATGACCAAACGAGATTGAGCCATTCTGGAAAGAGATGCTTGTTGCGTTCATAGAACCAAACAAAGTTTGAGTCCAATAGGTAGGTAATGCTGTAGTCATCCTCGTTCCTTGTTGACCGACCAAAACTCTGGATTAAAGAGATAGCCGTTTGATGTTCATACCAACCTTTGAACCTCTTCTTTTTGGCAGCAACCTGCTTGTCACCAAGATACGGAAAAGGCATTTTGATTACAATTTGGAATCGGCTGGTATTGTCCTTTAAGTCTACACCTTCATACATGGAAGGGGACAAGAGTATCGTGGGCTTATCAACTGTCTTGTGATACTCTAATTGTTCTTCCCTATTGCCTTTGGTGTGCATAACTAACCGAGGACTTCCTACGTTATTGAGAATAAACTGCTGGATTTCGTAACTATGAGTATGAATAATGCCTTTATCCTCTGGATGGATCTCATTAATAATGGTCTTCACTGTGTCAGCTATCTTAGGTAGCGCTTCCTTCTTATTCCGATTGTTTATCTTGGAGACCGGTACAATATGGACCTGTCGAGAGTCCTCCGAGAAGGGTGAGTCCGTTCTTATAAACGTACAGTCACTGGGATCTACTCTTAGACTCTTGAAGAAGGCTTTCTTGTCCAGTATAGTAGCACTCATCATAATAACTTGTTCACCATACTTAAACAGATGTTCCTCAGCGAACCTGGATACCTCTATTGGTTTGAACTCCAAGTTTAGCTTACCCTTCTTCGTAAACTTGTTCATAACCCAGTGCTCTTTGATCGTCTTCGGGTCCTCACGAAACGGATTTAAGAATCTGTTGAGCCGACAGCGCTTTCGTAGTATAGATGCCTTTCTCTCGCTATGTCTTATTACTGCTTCCTTGTTTTTGGACTTGGCAGCTTTCTTAATGGCCTCCACTTCTTTAGACAGTGCTGCATTCAAAGCCAATAGATATTCCTTAGACAACCATTCGGCGTAAGACACCATATTCTTCAGATCAGGAATACCTATGTTATATAGCCTCTCTGTTATTAGCCCATTAAAACTCTGCTCTACGAATGACATAAGCTGGTTCTCTATGCGATGGCACTCATCTATTATCAGCAATCGAGATGGTATAATTTCTCCAGCATACGTAGTTTCGTTTAAGAAGAAAGCAAAATTAGTAACACCAATCTCGCCTCCAATAAAACGATCCTTGGCCTGGAAATAATTGCAAGAGGCTCTATTGCAAATATGGCCTTCCTTTTCTTTCTCAGTTAGGGAATCATAGATCGTTCTGCCAATAAGGCAATTCTCATGATCGTGGCATGGATAGTTTTCCTTAGAAGAGAGGTTGTTTACTTCCTCAAACTCATTGGCATATTGTTTCTGCAGAGCTTTATTGACAGTAAGTATATAAGATCCAACTTTACGTTCAACACCTTTATCATCAGTATACAGAGACTTCTTAGAATCAAACTGGCTGGCCGCCCAACGAGAGGCACAAATAGCTATCGGTGACTTACCAACCCCAGTTGGTGCTTCTATAAGAATAAACCTCTTCTTAGTCTTCTCCAACTTCTCAAGTATGAGATCTTGTTGTATTCTGGTCTTTTCAAACGGGAAGAAGTCTAATATTGGTTTACCTTTCATATCGTCTATTACCTTTAGTGCTGTGTGCTTCTTTGCATATTTTGGTCCAATCTCTACTATGAAACGTATTCGTCTCTATGGAGTCTTTAAACACGTTCACCAAGTCTTCAGTAAAAGCACCTGCATAGTTATCCTTCAGCATCTTCCTTATATGATTCCAACCCAGTACCAAACCTCGGTTACGTGCTAAGAGATACTCCCTCCCAAATGCTTCAATCTCCATCTGTGCACGAAATCGTTTAGAAGTGAAATACTTGAACAACCAGAATGGCAAGTTCCATCTACTACTCTGCTGTTTTATATGTTGATGTTCATGGATAATCTTGGTAACAACAAGATCAACGTGTTGGTATTTATTGATGTTAGTAGTAAAATATATGTTGGGGTATACAGTAAAAGGATTACCCAACCGATCTGCGGACCAACTTGGAGAGACTATTTTCCACTTGTGACCTTCATCATCTGCATTTATAATATTTCGGGCTTCCTCCTCAGCCATTTTAACAGTTGCGGATTTTTCCATCTTCATTGCTCCAAAATATGATGACCAACAAAATACTTTTGTATAGGTGGTAACTCTTCCAGTTCCAGCAGTGGTTCATCTGAAAATAAGAAGTCGTCGAACAAGCCGTCATTTACTTCCTTCAAATGAATAAAAACATGTTTCGGTTTAATTTTCTTGTATGATCTCAACAATTCAGGATCATCTCCATACCTCTTTTCTTTCAGGAAGCAAGGCTGGAAAGTATCTTCACGTAGACTGAGTGCCCTGTCTAAGTCGAACTCTTTTGGAAAGTTGGCATAGTAATCGTATACTTCTCCAAGTGCTTCGTCAATTTCCCATCCCACATAATACCGGCTTTCCAAGAATTTTTGAAACTTACATAGACAGGACTCAACAAGTGTGTAGTCACTATCTCGACCGGTTCTTATTTTCCGTACGTCTCTTGATATGAACCTGGACTGTTCTTCAAGAAAGGAACAATAGTCTCTCTTACTGCCAGAGGGATCATGAGAAGGATCCCCTAAGAACTTAAAGGTTATCTCGGGTCTCTTGTTACTCTTGGCTGGGCGAGTAAAAGAGCCTACGCTATCATCTCGGACGTGGCTAAGTATTACCTCAGTTGCCGTCATCGGACCAAAACAACCGGCTCTTATTGTGGCAAGGTCCGGGGATTGTATGGGCAGTCTTAGGCTACGTTGCAAAAGTTCGAGATAATCGTACTTTGTTAATGTTCCAAAATAAGGTATAGAGGATAAATATTCAGACACCATCTTATACCTGTCTACTGGATCGTCGTAGCCTTCAAACATCATGTCATATGCTTTCAGCTGACCAACAGTAGTAAATTCTTCAATATAGAAGTTTAGATGACGTAGAGTGTTTCCAAAATTGCGTATCCTCTCCTTACCGTACCTAAACTTTCTTCCATTTTCTATCCACCAGTCTTCAAACTTACGATGGTTGCTCCGGCTAACTGGCCAACCACCAAGTTTCTCAAAGAACTGTATAGCAATTGTAGAATTGTCAACTATAGAAAAGAGAAAGCATAGAAAGGCATGTTCTTCTCTGTTAAGTTCATATCTCTTAGCATAGGTATGTAATAATGGGTAGTCAGGATCAACATCATTCGCCAGTACTAAATAGTCTATGTATTGACTAAATTCATTTATTATTTTTTCCAAGTAAGATCGTCCTTGATATACCAGTCGTTGAACTCACATATTATTTGTAATAGCCACACAAGAGCATTGTCCATATCCTTCTTCGTAACGTGAGGCATCTTCTTATACACAGTGTGCTCTCTCAGCACTTCGTCTTCTTCTATCTCCTTCGGCAAACGTTCAGACTTGTTGGCCTTCATCTCGAGATGATGTCGTCTCTTTTCAGTAAACTCCTTACCTTTTGATCTCGTTTTCCAACGGCGTATTAGTTCTTCCATAGGTACGTCAAGGAACAACAGAACAATATCCCGTTCTACTTTGGGCAGTAATTCATCCCGAATACGATCCCAAAAACTTTCCCAGTACCATATCATGTGACTCTCAGCGATAACAACTTTTCTGTCCTTGTTCAGCCATTGTTCGGCAACCATGTCGAACCGATTCTGCTGGGTACCAGCACCGTCCAGGCCGCCAGTATATATGCCATCGTCTCTCTGACCGTAACCGCCGATAAGGGCGCACTTACCTTCCTCATCCAGATGCAACTTTGGCTTCTTCCTTCCTTGACGTTTCGTAACTATGTCTATATCAAGACACCTTGACAACATTCCAGTAAACGCAGACTTACCACTCGCATGTGTACCTAAGAAAGTAATAAACATTAAGTTAACTCCCTACTAACAACCCCAGTTAAACAAGCTAAACCTCCAGCCATCTTTCTCAACTCTGTAATATCAAACTCGTGAACTTTCTCTACTTTACCTGAAGACACCAATATATCTTTTGACTCAGGACAATCATCCGGCATACACACCTCTCCTGGGGCAATAGTTACCAAGTTCATTGCCTGTTTATACACGACCTCTTCAGTCTCGTCGAATTCTATAAAATAATAACCGAGTTCTTTCATAAACCTGACCAGGTCGTTAGGTATCTTCTCAGGTCGTATACAAGCTACCTTTTCGTTTATGATATTGCACACGCCCAATAAGTGTTGATTACCAGGGATATCTATAGAAGTGTGTATGCACGCAATCCCCATATCATTGAGTATCGTTTGAATACGGTTGGCCGCATCCATGGTTGTCCTGCTGCTATGGTCTATAGCAACATGGTGCTTGTCTAACCAAAGCATATCGGCACCTTCGAAGGTTCCCTTAACAATAGATGCAAGTATAGGTATACGCTGTCGTGCAAACAGATTCATTATCATAGTCTCTTCACCAGCACGTACTACTGTAGCAGGTCTACCGAGTATAGCTCCATGAGGGGTCATAGAAAATAGATCACGACCGAACACTATATTAGGCTTATCCTGCCAACTTGAGTATACGCATGGGTTCAAGGATTCTATACCTTGCGCCTCAAGAAAAGATCGATAATCACTAAGTTCTTTAAACAGTGTTTCTGCATCCACTGCCTCCAGCATCTGAAACTTCTCCGGGTTCTTGTTGGCTTGTTGGATAGCCATGGTCACAGGATCAGATACTACGACAGATCGTATTGTCTCGAATTCGGAGTTTAACCCAAACTTATCTGACCATACAGTGGAGGTTCCTTCAAAGTCCACTACGTCTTTCTGGTTAGATTCTTGGTCACAGGTTACCATTTCTGTTCTACGTGCATCCCATGACCCGCCCCCATACGCACTGAATTTAGTTAAGTCCATGTGTCTATATCTCCGTATCCGAGTTCTTTTGCTAAGTCCATTATATAGTTCTTGTCCTTTAGCAAGTTAAGAATAATTGATTCCCTATTTCGCCACCTTGCTGGTTGAGGCTTCTTGGTAACCATAACTTGAGGCAAGTCGGGGTTTGGCTGGTAACTAACGCCTTCTCTGTTGATAAGATTACAGTGTAAATCATTTAGGATATCAGTGCGGTCACCTGGGCTTCTTAAGAAGTCTTCCAGATAAACTGCCTTATATTCTACATCTTCATCAGTCTTCCAATCCTTTAATATAGTACCATGTGCCTGGAACCATTGTTCAGCGCAAACCTCTTCCAACCGTGCTGAGGTAAGATCCTTCCAATTCGGAGGCAGATCAAAGTTCCAAAGATACTTGTGCATAGGAGACGTATCATTACTATACCCAAGTATATCCAGGTTAGCCATACCAGACAGATTGAAAGAATAGAAGCCATGGTGATGCCAACCGTCAATCAACCCATTAATAGTAGCAGCAGGGTTTCGTATCAGATGTATTACTTTTATTTCAGCGTTAGGATATAGAGACTTGATAAATTCTTTACGGTAACAATTAGTAGGGTTCTTTATGAGAAACGTATGATAACAAATGTCCCTTTCGGTTATTAGAGCATCTGGTTTGACTGTAACAAATGGCGCCTCTTCAATCAGGTTGTCTGTTATAGGACCCTGTGGTTGAGACGCATACGGGCAAAATTCCGAAATGAAGTCCTCAGTAAAGTCCCAATAGAATGGTAGATAGTTACCAGATAGATCGTATAGATGCTTGTGCATCGAGTTCATCAACTTCGAATAATACATCTCTTCGGTAGGATGTCCTGAACATATACGATTGCAGTCTATCAGCCAACTATCTTGTATCCTCTGCATCAAGTCCAGTGCGTCTTCATAAGAAGAATATTGATGTAAGAAACTGAAGAGCTGCATCCATAACCGGCCGATAATCATAGTCTTCCACAGCTCATGAGATAGGCTCCTACCATAGGCTGATTGATTACCCATAGTAACCCAACTGTCTGAAATAATATCTTCAGACAAGGCACGGTAAGTCTCGTCAGGTATCTCTGGGTCTAACTTTCCGTCAGGAAATTCATTAAGTCCATGGAGGTTATAGAAAGGAGTCTCTTCGCCTTGCAAGAAATATACCCGAGGCATCTCCCGTAGCTTCTTCATAACCACGCTTGATCCACTACGAGGACTGGACAATATGAGGCATACGTGTCTTATATCTTCCAACCCGTAAGACTCCCATATAGGCTCCACACCATGGTCATGCATCATTCTACGACGCATCTCGTTACGTGCGTTCTTGATTGCAGATTTCACCCCTGGCATATTAGTTACCTCTCTGATTAGTAAGATCAATGATCTTCTTGGTCTCTTCTGGGCTCGCCTGTTTTATATTCCTTTGTTGTTCTCTTGCGGCTTGTTGGCGTCTTTCCACTTCAGCTGTTAGAGCATCCTGGAATTGTGCGAAGGCTTCTCGTACCGTGGAAACAGAATCATCGAATCTGAACTCTATTGGCATCGGATTGCCCTGGTTACCTTGTGCGTCGGTGGGAACAATCTGAGCACGGCCAAAGAAGGACCGGTCTTCATCGTCATCTATGTTGACGTACTGTATAACGGCTCCCATTTGTTTCTGGAAAATTGTTTCCTTATAAATAGGATCTTTACTGGCGTTATTTTCATTACCTGACATAAAAATTCTCCTAAAATAATTACTCTGGTTCAAACTTCCTTCACAGCTTTGGCCAACTCTTCACTCAATAGTTCTGCAAACTTGTCTATATTCACACAAGCGAATCCATCAGGGATGAAGGCTTTTTTGAATTCACATTGATTCTTACTGGATATCAGCTTACTACGGATTATAGATTCCAGTTTTATTTTATCCAGCTTCAATAAATCTTTTTTATCCAGATCCATTATATCTGCTCCTAACAAGTCTTCAAAGACCACACGCAACTTTAATACATTAGTCAGTTTAATGATGCCGATAAGGTTATTCGCACTAACAGTTTTCCTACAAGTATCCACAAACTCGGACAAGCTGTTTATACGTTCAATAGCAACAGACGACAGCTCTATATCTCTTAAATGCTCGTAATTTAGTATACCATCCATAGTCTTATTTTGTATTATTTACACACAACTCTTTGACAATTTCTTTGTTCAATGGAAAGGCGTCACTTCGGCCTTTTCCGGTCCAAACACCAAACACATTGAACTTGACTTGGTGTGTTTCAAGAGTGTTTACAAAAGACAGGAGATTGTGGTCAAAATCGACAAAGGTCTGTATCCAGACTTCGTTTTCTTCCGGGTGCAAGTAAGAAACCAACAGCGGATTTGTCTCAGAGGCGGGAAAAAACTGTTCGTCCTTATTCTTCCCCTCCCAAAAGTCACGACGTACAACCATGGTACCTCCTAATATATTATCTTATTACCTGACCTCTGCCTCTTTTCTGCATAGGTTGGATAAGATTATTGTAAAGAATTCTGTTAACAATAGAATGATACAGCGGAGTTTTAGATGTAACTGGTTCAGGAAGAGAAGCACTGGTTAGATTAAGTTTCTGCCTTGCACCAGAAAGTATATGGTTAGCCACTGAAGATACCAAAGGCATGCACACAGGTATTCGCTTAACATCTCCGCCGTAGTACCAAACAATCTGACGTATCTTTGTACAGATTATATATGCGTGCATGTGGTCGTTAGGCGGGTATTCTTCCTTATACGGACACTTTCCCGCATGCATCTTTTCTATGCAGACTACTGGATCTCCAAATCTAATAGGCTGTAATCCGGATGGCCAGTCTGTAGGCATATTGTTCTCCATAAAATAAAACAGTCTTGTAGAATCAAACCAGATAGTTCTACAAGACTGTTTTGTGATAAGGTATTACGCTGGGCCGTAGTTTCCGGACTTCTTGGTACGGACCACAGAAGTCGAACCCAAAACTCGGCTACGGATCTCTCTGCACACGTTTTCACTTGCGTCGTAACCGCAACTGTCCAGGGTCTTCTTGACCCAGGGGGCAGTAATCTTCTCTCCTGACTTCTGTTTGGACTTGACCATGTCTGTCAGCTTATCCAACTTGTCAGACTCAGCCAAAGTCACTCTTGTCTTTTCAGCCATCTCTCACTCCTCCTACAAAAGGGTTAGATTTCTTAGCCATGCTTCGTTGTTATTATCCCGATACACGTTGTTAAAAGAAATATCTTTGAGACACAACCGGTCATAGTTGTCTAAGACTTCGCTCTCGGATTCTATCCAACGCTCACAGTATTTCTGGGCTCGATCTGAATCAACATTGTACCTCCAGCATCCAACATCAGAGAACTCACTGGCCTCTACAGGCAATAACTCTACTAACCGGTCTATGTGTTGATTTTTTGTAAAATCAACCATAGGGAATAAATCTGCGCATTCTGTCTGCGATAGGTAACACAAACCATTGTCTAACTTCATTCCTTGGTTCAAATGTAACAATGCAGTAAGATAGGGAGCATTAGGAACAATTAGATGAGACCCAGCATTGCAAGACCTGGAGGTTAGGTTCAAGCTATGCACATCTACGTCTTTAGCATAAAAATTGCCATCATCATCACGCTCTCTGAGTGCCGAGACGTAACCAAACCTATCGGACTTCTTACGTTCAAACTGAAAGTAACTGGTTCTTGCGCAGTATGCACCAGCGGTGATCGTAACGTAAGAACCTAACGACCTCTGACCAACAGAGTGTTGGTTACAAAATGATAGCAAGTTAGACAAAGTAAGATAGCAAAGGAAGGCAGGACCGTTTCTGGTAGCCACAGAAGCCTTGATCTCTTCGTTGTCCAGGGCTTGGTGGTCAAAGACTCTCGACATAAAACAGTCTGGCTTGTATATTAGCCCGTAGACCGGTGTGGGTGTAACAGGGAAGGCTACAACCCGGACTTTACGTTCATGAAACCGTCCCCACAAGTCTTCGAGAAGTTTATCTGATGTACTGGTATCCGTTGGCATAGTATTTTACCTTACTTGTGTTAGTCTCTCACTAAGCGTGCATTGACGTTCCAGCTACTGTTACGAGACAGTTCACTAATAGAGCTATCAACGTAAGATGAGGAAGAAGGCTCATCGGGGTCTTCGTCGTCTTTGTCTCCCTTACTGTCTTCCTCAAACATACCCTCTTCCTCCATGTTCTCTCTTACTTCCTTAACAACTGAAGCATTATCGAACTGTTCAGAAAAGAGTTCTTCCGGTGCCGCCAACTGCAGTTGTCCAACACTGTTGGATTGAATCTTCATCAAGCGCTCAAACAGATTACGCATGGCGTCTTGAGTTCCGTCACGAAACATCATGACCAGTTCAGACACAGTAGGTATGGAATTGAGAATCTTAACTGCTTCGCTACGAGCCTCTGTGGACCAAACCTGCTCTGTAGCCCTCGCAATAGTATCGTTGACTATACCCAAGATCTTGTCCTTCTGCTTATTGCGGATAGCCTTCTCTGTACGTACTTCCATTTCTACCTGGTTGCTTGTTTTTGATACCTTCTCGGACTCCCGTTTGAGTTCATCGATCTTACGCAAGAGATCAGGAGAGTTGCACACGGCTATCTCTTCTCTCAAGCGATTACGCTGGTCTTGTATTTCATTCCTCTTCTGTCTAAACTTTTCCTTGAGATCTTCTTTTTCTGCTTTATGTCTCTGTTCCATCTCGGAGACCGCCTGTATTTCTTCGTCTTCCAGTTCTCCGAGTTGAGTAGACATAACTGAATCTTTGTTGGAGACCTCTTCCCGGTTAAGTTCTTCTATCTCTTCCTGGATCGATTTGATTTCCCCTTTGATCTGAGTCTTCGTGCGGGTGACACCCAACCGCTTCTTGACCTTGTCGCGAATACTTGCCGTATCCATCGACATTTCAGTAAGAAGAGATTGACGTAAAAGTTCACCCCTCTTCTCGATCATCTTCTCGAATTTGTTGCGTTCGGAAGATTTGAGGATCTCGTTTTTCTTCAGCGGCTTCTCCGGTTTTTCTTTTTCTGATGAGGCTTTGCCTCCAGCGTAAGACTGAGCCTCGGCTTCCTGCTCCTGCTGCTTCTTGAGACGACGTTGACGACGCCTCTCCTTCTTTTCTTCTTTGCTCATAGCCATAAAACCCTCCTCAAAGTGGTTAAAAAGATATCTTACTTAGCTTACTGAGTATCAGCTTAAAGTCCTTACGATGACCCATTCTGTTACCAACCCTGAATTGTATAATATGGGCGATTTCGTGTACCAGAGTAGATCGCATTGCCTCCTTAAACGTCTTTACTTTTGAAGAACCAACCTTCAACCATTTCGTCCTACGATTAATGTATTTTTCTGAAGCGTTCAAGTGCACTTCTCCAATACGACTACCCTTCTTCCAGCAAGCCATAGCTCTGCCATTATGAGTACGCATACTCAAGTTCCAAAAAATACGAGGCCTACGTAAACTAATCTTACTGGCTCCCCACACTGAGGACTTGGCAACCTTAAGACATTTTCTTGTCACAGACTTGACTTCTTCTGGGGTAAGTATAAAGTTATGGTCACTATACTCTTTGCAAGCGTTAAATAATTTCTTCTTGCGGCGTATCTTTCGTTTACGTTTTCGACCAACCTTAGCTCTTTTATGAACACTTTTTCTTGACAATCTTTTTCTCTTAGCCATGTCGCTCCAACAAAGAACAATTACTTAGGGTTGTCTAACAATAAATAACGGCTTGAGTACACTTTTTGCAAAAGTATAGTGTAGGCTTATAACTGTCAATTGCTCTTTTGCACGACCATGCGGTAGTATACGTTACCTTTAGCCAGAAATACACTGATAATACGGTCAAAACCCTTGTTACCCATCAAGCCTAATAACTCCGGCACATTTATCCTTTCTTCTACTGGTTGAGGAGTTTGTTCCACAGCTGTTTGATGAAACTCTGGGTTAGGCACAGAGGCCAATATAGCAGCGCCTGGATCTGTAACCTCACTGATAAAACTAAACAACTTATCATGCCGGTCTATAGGAACATGTTCAATAACGTCACTCATAAGAACAAAGGAAGCAAGATTGCCTTTCCGAAACAAGCCTTCAGATAGAGGCTTCTCTGTAATATCTTGACAAATCCAATTCGACTCCGGATATCTGTTTTGTGCTGTAGAGATACATTTAGGGGATATATCAATCCCCGTTACTTCACAGTTCATCTGTTCTGCAAGATAACCGCTGTTATATCCCAACGCACACCCAAAGTCCAGAACTCTTGAACCTTTAGGAACCCATTTCTGTGTCCATACTCGGAATGCCTTATTACGAGTATTGTTCTTTTGTTCATCAAAATGATCTACAAAGTTGTCATAGAATTCTATTTGTTTTTCATCTGCCAATTTCCGATAGCTCCTTACAGGATCTACAAATGATCCCAGTTTGATTGCCCGTTAATTTAACATCCCAATGGTCAAAACAGAGACGTTGAATTACGGAGTGTTCATTCTTACCATGAACTTCTTTGCCGCAAAAGCAACAAGAAGCTACTATTCTGGTACCTAAGAACTTCTTAAATCTTGATTTGTTCTTTTTTGCCATCAGTATCAATAGACTTGTTATCGTCTTCTGTTTTGTTTTCTCGTGAGTAAGTACCGGAATCAGCCCTCTCATGATTGATGCCTAACTTCTGCTTGTAAATATGCACTATGTCTTCTTTGTCCATACCAAGCAATAAACAAAGTGAAAGCCAAAAGTGCAACATGTCGATGAGTTCCACTTTAAGATTCTGCAGATCACACAGCTTGTCCTTACTCCAAAATTTAAACCCTGCAGACTCCAGAAACTCTACCACTTCATTTTGTAAAGCCTGAGCATACGTCCGGCACCAGAAGGCTCTGTTCGAATTGGTTGTTAGTCTTTCTCCAGAAGACTCAAAGCAGTCCTTAATTGTTTTTGCATCAAACAACGCTAAAGCAACTTCATCCGGGTCTCTTGTCACCATAGACCCAAGATAGTCTTCCCGTTCTCCTTCTTGAACCAACTTTTTAATTACCTTGCTATTTAGCTCTTGTTGTACATCCAACATCTCTTGCAAATCCATGATACCTTTCTCCTTAAAATGAAATTGTCCTCTCGGTCGTAATCTAACAACCTAAAAGAGGACAATTCTAATAATAAGAGAAAATAGTACCTGCCCGTGTGGGACGGGCTTGTCGCTTATTGCTAACTAATTATTTAACGTCTTCTAAGAGTGAGTCCACTACTGATGACACGGAGATACTTTCGTCTTTCTTCTTCGCTCTCATCATATTGATGACCATTTGTACAATGTCTTCTTCATCGACTTCATCTTGCTGGTCCATAGCCTTATGAATAGCGTTAACTATCATGCTCATCATAACGTCTTCTGGTGGATCACCAAGGTCTTTGGCAGCGTCACTGACTGCTTTCTTGATCGAATCAATATTGAGATCTATAATCATTGGTACCTCTTAGTTAAAAAGCGATTCTGTAAGATGAAGAGATTTAGACCACCCAACAGTTTTCTTGAGAGACTCATAAACTTCGTCTTCTTCACGCTCTGGTAGGTCAGGGTAGCTAACTTTGCGCAGTCTCTTGATCGTCTTGTCAAGGTCTTCTTCGAAGGCGAACCCTGCTATGACCAATTCTCTTAGATGACCAAAAGAGAATCCTTCTGTCTCGTCAGCCAGTCTCTGTATTTCGTCTTTCTCCACAAGGTCACCCAGCTTGTCGTTCAAGTAAACCATACGGCCTTCTACCGGAGGAAACCCTATTTTAACTTCCTTATCGAAACGGCCTGGGCGACGCAGTCTGGGTGGGAATTTTTCGATGTAGTTGGTGGTACCAAGAAACAAAACGTTGTCCACGGAGCTACTACCATCCAGAAGCTGCAGAGTGTCTCGCTCGCTGTAGCCAATGTACTCATCCATGTCTTCAAGGATCACCACCATCTTTCGATCAGGTTCTATCTCTCTGAAGGTGTGCAGTGCTTCCGTAACTGTACCTATATCCTTACCAAACAGCACAGTCTCGTTGTTGCTGATCATACGCTCGGTCACCTGACTGATCATAGCGGTCTTGCCTGTGCCAGGAGGTCCATAGCAGAGAATACCTCGGTTATGAAGAAGTCCGAGTTTATCAAAGTTGGGTTTGAGAGACCAGAACTTGTCTATCTCCTCAATCACTCTTTCCATTCGGGAGTTCTCAAACATAAGAAGATTGTCAGTTCTGGTATCAACCTTTTCGAACACAATACCGTCCATAGTCCGCCGGGCTTCGTAGGAACAAGGTTCCAGAGAGTCAACCAGTTTTATCTCACCAGCAGGTTGAAAGGAATTGCCGTTGCCTGACTTTATATATTGGAGGTAATTTCTCTCCACCTTACGTTTGGGTTCACCTTGCGTAATGACACCGGTGTCCTCTTGCAATCGTGACTTACGCTTAGTAGTCCGCTTTCTGGATGACGGTCCGGACTCTTGCAGAATACCTTCTACCATTTTGTCTATGTTCATCGTCTTCTCCGAATAATAAATTTGACTTCTCGTCTTTTATAATTACAAGTTACTTGGCCATTCTTTGTTGTATAAATCTATCTACACCTTTTTGAGCTGGTTTATCTTTGGAATCTTTTACCTTCTTTCTTATCTCCTGGACATCTAAGTTGGTATTGTTCATGGAAGTAGACTTGCTATCAGTATGGTTCAGTATACCGGCCATTATTGACCAGTCTTGTATCTTTTCTGAAACACGCAGTCTCACTTCTTGTTCCATGTTGCTATCGTAAACCTGCTGTATAGTCTCCCACTGTGCTCTATCTTGTTTAGTCTTTTCTTCTAGCCGAGCAATGCGGTCATTTAGAGTCCAGTGCCACTGTATAAGAAACAAAAGTATAGCAGGTATAATAGACTTAGCAACTACATTTAACCACTTAAAACCTTTTATACGTTCGAGTCTTTCTGTATTTATCATGTTGTCGCTCTGGAATAATGCTTACAAATCTTATATGGCCGAATTTAACTACAGTTATTCCACTTCTGAGAACTTCAAAATCCATGTCCTCTAATTTCAGAGTGGTCATAAATTCCTCAAGTCCCTGCTCCATCATGTGTTTAACAAGACCTATGTATCTCTCATTAGTTATAATGGCTTTGTGTCTAACACAATCTTTACCAGGAACAACAGAGGATTTAATCGTGTGCCCAATATCTTTACGTCTATATACAACCGGTATCTCGAGACTATTAAGCTCAGAGCAAATCTCTTTGTACATACGGGTTGTTATTGAAACAGGACCATTCAAGGCTGGGTAAAACTTAGAAACGACTTCTGGACAGTCTTTATCCTGAAGGGTCATTAACCGTGTCCTAATTATTCGTAATGATATCTCTTGAATTTAATTACTTAGGTGTGAAGGTGTAAAGTAAAAAAGCCACCGACAGGGCAAAAGGATGAAGAGCGCAGGGCTCTTGGGGAAGGTAAAAATCCCCGTCGGTGGGGGTTGGACTAATAAAGAACCAGTAAGACAACAAATCTGTCTTTACACTTCAGCCTTGCCAGTACCAAACCAAATATCTTTCTTCATATCAGACCTACCCTTGTTGTAAGAATCATTCAATAAGTCGACCATTTGGTTAACGAAGCCTTCACTACAGTTAGCAATGTCGAATGCCGGTTTTCCTTTTAGTAGCACCTTGAAGTTCCCTCTAAATATAAAAGGATTATCCTTAGAAGAAAATACTCTTCTATACCTGAACTTATCGAATTGTGGATGTTCTGGGTAGATATCATCCCTTTGTACATTGCGAAACTTAGGGGTTAACATAAGTCACCCTTTTATAATAGAACTGCTCACTGTACTGGTTCTACCACTGCGATTAAAGTTGTCAAAGTGTTCATTGATAACATCGTCTATTCGGTACCGTAGCCGGTGCCAGTCGAATCCAGAAATTCTCGACACTACTTCTCCGTTATTGTCTACAAATACAACACCGGTCTTGTCTGGAGTCTTTGCTAAGTCAACTCCAATTCGGTATCCAGACAATTTGTCACGCCCTACATAAGTGCGTTTCATAATTTATTAGGTCCTTGAAAGAGGAGTGTATGTGCCGGCATATCCCTTGTCATGCACTGAAAAGTTACTAAAAACAGTCGCAGGAAAGTCAATATGTAAACACACCCGTCCTGTAAACACATAAGAGTTAGTGGCACAGAAGAAGTGTATCAGACCATTACCCACCGGCAATTCAAACACCACACCGTCTTCAACGTCGCTCAGGTCCATAATATTTCTTTCAACAACACCAATGTCGGTTGTAAAGTCCTCTACTTTGCCGAGAGGGCAAACCTGTGCCTCAGGTGCAATCAACTGGTGGTAAACACCTGTTACGCATGTGTTTGATTTCAGTTTCTCATCATAGTGCTCGGGTTCAGGTACAGTTTTTGTCTTTACTCCGAACTTACCTAAGTCGTCCAGATAGAACAGATGTCCCAATTCGAGGTCATCAAGAGTCGTGTACCTCTCACTAAATCTCCCGTAAAGAGTGTGCTTATCATTATCTTCCATAAATACCTCCACTAAAGTTATTTTCTGGGTTCCGAAACTTGAAGAACAATTATTAAGTAGAAATTGGACAAGAAAGTGTGGA